>CAZGCW010000130.1:0-10750 GCA_964524295.1 uncultured Pseudomonadales bacterium | reverse complement strand
CATACCGACTTCACCGGTTAACAATTTTACCTCAGCTTCCAGCGTCGGATTTCCCCTTGAATCGAGGATTTCCCGTGCCCTTATATCTGTAATTTCCGACAACTCATTTCTCCAATTATTTTCTATACGTCAACCCATCCACGTAAGCCCTGCCCTGCTTTATCTTTTAACAATGGCATCCAATTCAAGTAACGTTTCCAACAGGCCGCGCATCTTTCCTAAAGGCCAGGAATTTGGCCCATCGCTCAAGGCCTTATCCGGATCAGGATGTGTTTCCATGAACAACCCATGAACGCCCACTGCAACTGCTGCCCTGGCCAATACCGGCACCATTTCTCTTTGCCCTCCCGAAGAGGCTCCCTGTCCTCCCGGTAACTGCACACTGTGCGTCGCATCAAATACAACAGGACAACCCGTTGCGCGTAGGTCTGGCATGGTCCTCAAATCTGAAACCAGATTTTTATAACCAAAACTAACCCCACGCTCGCAGACCATGATTTGCTTGTTTCCCGTGGCACGCGCCTTACCAACAACATGCTGCATATCCCATGGCGCCAGGAACTGCCCTTTCTTTATATTCACGGGCAGCCCCATGGCTGCGACCTGCTGAATATAGTTGGTCTGCCTACATAAAAACGCAGGTGTTTGCAGCACAGAAACCACCTCCGCAACTTCTCCCAACGGCGTATCTTCATGTACATCCGTTAACACCGGGACACCGATCATCGTCTTAACCTGTTGAAGTACTTTTAAGCCTTGTTCAATACCAGGACCACGATAACTTTTATCCGAAGATCGATTTGCCTTATCAAACGAGGCTTTGAAAACGTAAAAGATACCCAGCTCCTCGCACATAGCGTGAAGCTGCCCGGCGATGTCCAAAGTTAACTGCTCAGACTCTATAACACAGGGCCCAGCGATCAAAAATAAAGAAGATTGCTCAGTTACCTCAAAGCCACATAGATCCATCATATGAATACCGCAAAAAATAAGTGAATATTTAACCTCTAATGCAAATAACCGGCGCTCTTTGTTCTGACAACCACTCTTGTATCGCGGCCATTTTTAATGCCGACTAACGAGCTGATGATAATTTAGCCCTGTGCCATGGAACTCGTATTTCTCGATTAATGTTTAAATTTACCGCGCATCCCTTTCTGCCAGAGCAGCCTGGACAAAGTCAGTAAACAGTGGATGTCCCTCTCTTGGCGTTGAGGTGAATTCCGGATGAAACTGGCAAGCTACAAACCAGGGATGATCGACAAGTTCGATCACCTCGACCAAAGATTGATCTTCAGAGGTTCCTGCCACCCGAAGGCCTGCCTGTTCCATCTGGTCGATAAAATGAGGATTAACCTCATAACGATGACGATGTCTTTCCTTGATAAGTTCACGACCATAAACCTCACGGGAAATTGAACCCTGAGATAGCAAGCAGGTTTGCTCACCCATCCGCATGGTGCCACCTAAATCTGAGTCTGCATCTCTGGTTTCGACTCGACCCATTTCATCAATCCATTCGGTAATCAAACCGATCACCGGGCTCACTGCATCCGGTTCAATTTCAGTGGTATTTGCACCGGGTATTTCTGCGACGTTTCGGGCAAATTCAATGATAGCGGCGTGCAATCCGTAACAAATCCCCAAATAGGGAATCTTATTTTCCCTGGCATATCCGGCCGCGGCTATTTTCCCCTCAAAACCTCTCCCGCCAAAGCCACCCGGAACCAGAATAGCATCAGCACCCTCAAGGATACCGATTCCATCTGTTTCGACTTTTTCTGACTCAATAAATTCAACCTTAACCTCAGTTTCAGTATGGATACCCGCATGGACCAACGCTTCATTAAGGGACTTGTAGGCATCGAGAAGGTCCATATATTTACCGACCATCTTCAGGCATATTTCATTTTTAGGGTTCATCTGCAAGTCGAGCACTCGCTGCCAGTCCGACAACTCGGCAGGTGGTACCGAAAAACCCAGTTTTTCGACGACCAATTCATCCAGGCCTTCCTGCGCCAACATAGAAGGGATCTGATAAATGCTATCGACATCCTGCAACGGTATAACCGCCCTGGGTTCAACATTGGTGAAAAGCGCTATCTTATCTCGGGCCGACTCAGGAATCTCGTGATCAGAGCGAACAATTAATATATCGGGCTGAAGCCCCATTGATCTGAGTTCCTTCACCGAATGCTTGGTGGGCTTGGTTTTGGTCTCGCCCGCGGTAGCAATATAAGGCACCAGAGTCAGATGCATCATCATGGCCCGAGAAGAACCCAATTCAAAGCGAAGCTGCCGTGCTGCTTCCAGAAATGGTTGAGACTCGATATCACCCACGGTCCCACCAATTTCAATAATAGCGATATCAAAATCTTCGGCGACCTGGACAACTCTTGATTTTATTTCATCAGTAATATGAGGAATAACCTGAATAGTGGCGCCCAGATAATCGCCACGCCGCTCCTTGGCAATCACATCCGCATAAACCCGTCCGGTAGTGAAATTATTATTGCGAGTCATGTTAGTCCGAATAAATCGCTCATAATGCCCCAGATCAAGGTCTGTTTCCGTTCCATCCGCGGTCACAAAAACCTCTCCATGTTGGAGTGGACTCATGGTTCCAGGATCCACATTGATATAAGGGTCCAGTTTCTGCATGGTCACTTTAAGACCTCGGGCCGCCAGAACAGTGCCAAGGGATGCTGCGGTAATCCCTTTCCCAAGTGAAGAGACCACACCGCCAGTAACAAAAATCAAACGAGACATAAGACTCCCATCTTTTTTTGGATGAAAAGGCTTCATCCGAGATGGGTTTAAAGATTAACACTCATCGCCCATTCGCTCAATAACATTAACCATAAACAACCAAGTCTAATGCCGAAAAAACACCTTGAAACACCAACCCGGAGATGGCGGGTCAGTTCGGTAGGGCGTAGCCACCCGTTGTTCACAGACCCAGTCAGGAAGAGCTGGAATCGCAATCAATTCATCATCCCTGACCACCACAGGCAAACGACTGCGAATCCAGGTGGGCACACAAGCTTCTCTTAAAATATCGTTTATTTTCCTGTTATGCCCAAGAAAAATGGCCTCACCTGCCTGTTTTAGGCGCAGCGTCAGACGCCCCATAGACAGAGGTACTCCGCCTGTAGCCACTGTTTCACGGGTAATTCGTAACTCCTCGATATCAATAGACTCAGCATCCATGGGCCATTCGACCGGTGTCCAATTGATTCGCTGCACAGTCTCATGGAGGTACATTCGTCCCTGAAAACGACGATATTCATAGCCTTTGAGACTAATCACCGGAGATTTATCAACTTCAGCTGACTGCATATCGGCTAAACCCTGCCTGAGATGTTTGCCTGATGGCAATGATACCGCCTGATCTAATAATTGTGTCCTCAGCAAATTCACGGCTCGACTTTCACCGAGTTGTTTTAATCCCTGTATAGATATTCCCGCCTGCTCATTCTGAAGACGCGCCAGATCTTGCCGAGCCAATTGGTGGAGTAACTGTCTTGCCTGAAGATCCCTTTGAATGCCTGAAGCCAGTTTCGACCTGAGATCCGGAAACCGGGAAGCCAGTAGCGGCATTACCTGATTACGAAGGAAATTCCTATCGGCCAGATCACTCGCATTGCTTGGATCTTCTATCCAGGAGAGCTTGTGATTGAGCGCATAACGTTTAATGGCCTCTCTTGCTACGCCGAGCAAGGGTCGACTGACCAGGCTCTCTGACAGCCTGCGAACCGACGGAATACCCAGCAATCCCGGCGTTTCGCTGCCCCTAAGCAAATTCAGAAAAGCAGTTTCTACCTGGTCGTCTAAATGATGAGCCAGCACTAGCACATCATGGGCTTGCAAAACCTGCTCAAAGGCCTGGTATCGACTCTTTCTCGCTTGGGTTTCACGACTACCTGAAGGATCAACTACCACGTTAACAGCAACGAAGGGGATATCCTGTTTTTTGCACGTCTCAGAACAATGTGATGACCAGGATTCAGACTCAACCTGGAGTCCATGATTGATATAAACAGCGAGAAGGTCCCTTCGCTCAGGATGGTTTGCCAACAAATGAAGCAACACCGTCGAGTCTAAACCACCACTAAAACCCACAACCCATCGCCTCGTATCAGGGTTAAATAATGTGAGTGAACTTTCTTTATCCAGATCTAAATGGGTCACTGCGGCAATCTGCTCTGCCCGGTATAGTCAATGCTGACCTTATCAGCACCAAATTTATCTCGGAGTAATTCGATCAGATCATCACCCGGACTGACACGCCATTCATCACCCAGGACCAGCTCCGCACTGGCATTACTGCCGGTATAGTGGATCACGACGGGACAACCAACCCCTTGGTTTTCTTTAAATGGCGTCAGCAATTCGGCGAGTTCGCCACCGAGGCAAGCCTGAGGAATTTGATCGCTGACTCGAACCTTCAAACTCTTGGCAAACTTACCGCGCGCTTCCACCAGGTCATATATTTCACTCGACCTCATCCTCAGCCCACCTGAATACTCATCATTGCTGACAACACCCCGCACCACTAAGAGTGAGTCTTTACAAATTTTATCCCTGTTCCGTTCAAGCAAGTCTGAAAAAACTGATACATCGACCCTACCACTACGATCATCCAGGGTAGCGAATGTGATTGCACCACGCTGGCTCTTCATACTTCGTAACCCCACTACCCAACCAGCTACCGTCTGCTCTGCTTGACTCGCGCGCAAATCTCTTACTTTACAACCTGCCAAATGCTTCAATTCAGGGCGGTACAAATCGATAGGGTGACCTGTCAAATACAGTCCTAATGTTTCTTTTTCTTTGGACAGCCGCACCTGCATGGACAGCCGCTTTACTTTAGGTCGAGACGGGTTAGCAACGCTGACAGCCGCATCAAAACCACCGAACAAATCGTCAGTTCCTGACTCTACATTGCGAGCATCCTGCTCTGCCATCTTCACGGCTTCTTCCTGACTGGCGTAGAGCACAGCACGCTTAAAATCAATCTGGCTATTACCCTGGATGTTCTGGTCCGGAACCAGGTCATCCAATGAACCTGACCCAACTAAGGCATCTAATGCCCTTCTATTAATTTTCCTGGGATCAACCCGCTTACAAAACTCAACTAAGTCACTAAATCGACCCGCTTTATGACGTGATTCAACAATGGCACTGATAGCACCCTCACCCAGACCCTTTATAGCACCCAGGCCATAAACAATTTCAGTACCCGACTTCGGCGTGAACCGATAGTCACCCTCGTTTACATCTGGCGGAGAAAGCGCTAATCCCATGTCTCGACATTCTTCAACGGTGGTCACAATCTTGTCGGTATTTTGCATATCTGCTGACATCACCGCCGCCATGAAATCTGCTGGATAATAGTGCTTCAGCCAAGCAGTCTGATAAGCAATCAAGGCATAACAGACTGAATGCGGTTTATTGAAACCATAACCTGCAAACTTTTCCATCAACCCGAATATGTAGTCGGACTGCTTTTCACTAACGTCATTTTTCATTGCCCCGGCAATAAAAATCTCCCGCTGTTTGGCCATTTCTTCAGGTTTCTTCTTGCCCATGGCCCTGCGCAGCAAATCCGCATCTGCAAGTGAATAGCCAGCCAGTATCTGGGCTATCTGCATCACCTGTTCCTGGTACAGCATGACCCCGTAAGTATCTACGAGCACGCCCTTTAGGCTAGGGTGCAGGTAATCCACTTCATCGATACCGTGTTTTCGACGAATAAAATCATCTGCGAGCTGCAGAGGCCCCGGTCTGAACAACGCCACCAATGCCACAATATCAGCAAACCTGGATGGCCTGACCCGCTTCATTAAATCTTTCATTCCCCGTGATTCAAGCTGGAATACCGAGGTTGTCCTGGCCTCTCGAAGATCCTCATAAATCTTCTCATCTTCAAGGTCCAGCTTGTCAATATCGACTTCAGGCTCACCAGAGAGCACGGCTCTTGCATTAATCGACTTAACGGCTTTATCTATAATGGTGAGCGTTCTAAGGCCAAGGAAGTCAAATTTAACCAGACCCGCCTTTTCCACATCATTCATATCGTACTGCGTCATATGCGCTGCACTGCTGTCATCTTTATAAATCGGGGTAAAGTCCGTTAAGCGGGTGGGTGCGATCACCACTCCTCCGGCATGCCGGCCTACATTGCGAGCCAACCCTTCCAGTTTATAGGCCATTTCCATGATTTCTTCGGCTTCACCATTTTGGGCAACAAATTCAGCCAACTGCGGTTCTTCGTCCATGGCCTTGGCCAGGGTCATACCTGGCTCAAACGGGATCAACTTGGATAATTTATCTGCCAGACTGTAAGGCTTCCCCTGAACCCGGGCGACATCCCGGACGACAGCCTTTGCCGCCATAGTACCAAAAGTAATAATCTGAGAAACAGACTCATACCCGTACCGCTCTGTAACATGCTGGATTACCCTGTCTCGACCATCCATGCAGAAATCGATGTCAAAATCAGGCAACGAAATACGCTCAGGATTGAGAAAGCGCTCGAACAAAAGATCGTATTCCAATGGGTCAATATCCGTAATGCCAAGCACATAAGCGACCAGGGAACCCGCACCAGAACCCCGGCCAGGGCCAACCGGGATGTCATTCTCTTTTGCCCATTGAATAAATTCCATGACAATCAAAAAATAACCCGGGAACCCCATATTATTAATGACGCCCAGTTCAAATGAGAGCCGCTCCATATAGGCTTTGCGCCAATCCTCACCTGCGGGCTTCTTTTCCTCAGGAAATCGACTGAAACGAGCATTCAGGCCGTCAAGAGCCACGTCCTCTAGAAACGTCGTCATGGTTTTTCCTGTGGGGACAGGATATTCAGGAAGGAAGGATTTGCCTAAAGTCAGTGTCACACTGCAACGCTGTGCGATCCGATAGGTATTCTCTATTGCCTCGGGTATGTCACTGAACAGCTCAGCCATTTGTTGAGATGATTTTAAATACTGTTCTTCGGTATATCGCTTTTCCCTTCGCGGGTCATCCGCTGTTCTTCCCTGGTGGATACAAACGCGAACTTCATGAGCATCGAACTGTGTCTTATGCAAAAACCTAACATTATTGGTAGCGGCAACTGGACAGTGGGTTTCTCTGGCTACATCTAAAGCGGTAGATACATAATCAGCCTCACCGGCAGCACCGGTACGTTGTAACTCAATATAAAATCGCTCTGGAAAAATCTCCTGCCAGTAGGCCACTCGCCTGACTGCGTCCTTTAAATTTCCAGCGACAATAGCCTGACCAATATCCCCATCCAGAGCGGCCGATAAGGCAATCAAATCCTGAGCCTCCTGGCGGATCCACTCTCGAGACAAGGAGGGTTTACCCGATGCCTGGCCATCCGTGAAGGCTTTTGACAATAATCTACACAGCCCCTGGTAACCGACCGCTGTCTGAGCAATCAAGACCAGTGTAGATGGCTTATCTTTATTATCCAGATCTTCAACCAATACGTCACAAGCGACGATCGGTTTAATTCCCTGCTCAAGGCTGGTCTGATATAACTTAACCAGGGCAAATAGATTACTGATATCTGAGATTGCCACTGCGGGCATACCCTGACTGCGGACTTCGCTGACCAGTTCTTTAACCCTGACTAGCCCATCTGCAAGAGAGTATTCAGAGTGAACTCTTAAATGTACAAAGGGTAAAGTCATCAGGGCACGGCGATCTTGTTCAAGGCGACTCCTCAATCATATACGATGATGCCTCGTGCGAAAAATTGTTCTCCCAATTTGTTGGAAATAAACAACAATCCTGACGACTCAGGCAAAATCAGTTGCCGGTCCTGTCGTCGGCATCAGCCCATTGCGCACGCCTCTCGAGCACACCATGATGAATCCAGTTGCTGACCAGGCCCGTTATCCGTATTAGCCTCGCCACTTTAGTCCAGTTGCGGTATAAATTCTGGACCACACGCAAGTTGTCTGCTTCCTGGCTATGGTTAGGTTAACCAGACACAGACAAAATGATGAAAGATCGATTGACGGTCACAGCAATAACCTGTCACGGATTAGTTACCGCTCTCTGCTCACGGCAGAATCTGACCCGTTGCCGGTAATAGCATTACAAATTGATGTCTCCCTAGACCCTGCTGCCTTCGAACGTGGCCTGGCCAAAAGCACCCAATTTTACGGTACCGGAAATAGAATCACCTTCTATGCTACCACTGCACTCTAACTTCATTGGCATCGGTTGAGTCATATCAATTACCCAGGCGATATTGTCTCCATCAACGGTTCCGCCTGAAAACTCCTGAGTTCCCTGCGGACCCTCCATGGAACCAGACAGGCTATTGCCATCCGTTTGCAATGTTAAAACCGCATCCTGTGCTCCCATAGGAGAGTTCAATTTTACAGCCCAACTACCATCTGCACTCATGTTTTTTCCTTAATTTAAACTCAATTCCGAAAATAGCCTATTGGTGCAACCTATACAAGCAGCACAACACAACTTGTCAGAACAACCCGTCTGGCGTAGCCTGCTGTAAAACAGGATAAGCCTCATGCAAACAGCAATTGAAGAACACTGGCAAATACACAAACCCCAGGTATCGGGTGATCAAGGCCTGGTTGCCAGCCAGCACTATCTGGCCTCTGACGCTGGCACGAAGATATTGCAAACGGGTGGCAATGCTGTGGATGCCGCAATCGCCACCGGCTTGATGTTGGGGGTGGTCGAGCCATGGATGAGTGGCATCGGTGGCGGTGGTTACATGACTGTCTATGAGGCTAAACAAGATCGTGTCCAGGTCGTTGAGTTCGGCATGCAGGCTCCGCATGCCAGCATTCCTGAGGATTACCCGCTGGCCGGTGACGGTACCAACTCAGCGGATTCATTTAATTGGCCTGCTGTTATTAACGACGTCAATATACACGGACCGCTGGCTGCAGCGATACCCGGCTACTTGAAGGGAATGGATCTTGCCAACCACACTTTTGGCCGCCTGCCTTTCAGTCAATTAATTGAACCTGCCTGCCAGCAGGCAGAACTTGGCCTGCCTCTGGACTGGTATAGTTGTAGCAAAATTAACCAGCTGGCAAGAGGCTTACGGCAATACAGGACAACCAACCAAACTTACCTCAGTGATGGGCTGCCTCCTGCTGCGAATGCGGAAGGCTTAGTGAATTATCTACCACTGGGACGACTGGCAGAGACGTACCGCGAAATCCAAAGAGAAGGCCCCGAATCTTTTTACAGCGGGACGCTGTCCAGAAAAATTGTCCCAGACCTGTTTGAGGCAGGTTCAAAAATTAATCAGGAAGATCTGAGCCAATATCAAGCAATTATCAATGAACCGCTTTCACTACGCTACAGAGAACACAATGTCTACGTATCGGGTGAACTCACTGCTGGACCCAGCATCATTCAGGCGTTACAGACACTCAACGCCCAGATGCCCCAACCAGGAAACGCCCCTGATGAGGATACCTATCTTGCATTTGCCCACGCTCTGCACTCATCTTACCGTCATCGCCTGTCAAACCTCGGCGCTGGCCAGGGTGACTCTGGAAATACTTCCCATATCTGTTGCATCGATAAAGAAGGTAATATCGTTTCCTTGACACAAACCATCATGTCAGGGTTCGGTTCTCGCATTATGCTGCCCAACTCCGGCATTTTAATGAACAATGGCATGATGTGGTTTGACCCAAGACCGGGCGGCCCCAATTCAGTTCTTCCAGGACGAAAACCATTATGCAACATGTGCCCGGTTATCGGCAGAAAATCAACTGGTGATTGGTTCGCGGTAGGCGCCTGCGGCGGCAGGAAGATTTTCCCAGCGGTGTTTCAGCTGGCTTCATTTATCATGGACTTCAATATGGATGCGGGACAGGCTGCACATCAACCTCGCATCGATATTTCCGGCACCGACATGCTCAGTATGATGTCAACACTGCCTGAAAACATCGTCAACCGCCTGAAGGATCACTTTCCCGAGCACCGACTAAGACCCAACGGCGTGTCACCTAATTTATTCGCATTACCCCAATTGGTAATACAAAATCAGGGGCAAGCTCAGGGTGCCTGTTTCATTCCCTCGCCTCACGCCAGTGTATCAGCTGCGTAATCGGTTCTAGCCACCGCCCCCCGGTTGACTTATCTGTAACCGAATAACTCCGTGGTTCTGCTCTAACGGTATGACCTCAGAGACCACTTCAAGATCCTCTGGAGAGGGATCCGCCAGACCGCTTGCTGATAGACGCGCAACCAGAATCACTTCCGAGAAATCTTTTAAGCTCATACCTGGCATCATGGCCATCTCCTCAGTTAACTCAACCAAGGCGGGCAATGCATCGCTGGATAGTTTTTGCACGGCCAGCGGCATGGCCGGACCCGTTACTGCTTTTGCAAAAACAAACACTGACGACGGTCCTGAGAGCACCACATCTGGCGACAATTCAACCAGCACGGATAAGGTCCTCATTGGCACAGGTGGCTGCTTTGGACTCGAATCAGAGGAAATATTCTCATTGGCTGACTCACTACCGGCTATTCTCTCCAGCACCTGCCTAATGACGGCAGCACGAGCAGGCTCGGCATATTCAGCCGCTTGTTCAAAATACAGTTTAGCGGTTACCAAGTCTTTCCTGCGAAACGCATCCATAGCGAGTATTTCCAGCATACTGACGGAATGAGGATTAATCGCCAGAACATCATCAATCGCCTCACGGACTGTTGCAGTAAGCACTTCTCGATT
>CAZGCW010000129.1:843-10952 GCA_964524295.1 uncultured Pseudomonadales bacterium | reverse complement strand
TGATAAACTTTTTTATGGAATTGAAAAAGACCCGGATTCCTGTATCGATTACGGAATTACTCCAATTGATTGAGGTCCTCAAGGCCCGGCTGGTGTATGCGGATATTGATGAATTTTATTATCTGAGCCGAATGACCCTGGTCAAGGACGAACGACATTTCGATAAGTTTGATAGAGCCTTCAGCGCTTATTTTAAGGGGCTGGAGGATCTTGCTAGCCTGTTATCCTCGCTTATCCCGGATGAGTATCTGCGAAGAGAATTTGAAAAGTCCCTTTCCAAGGAAGAACTGGACAAGATCGAGTCGCTGGGCGGCCTGGAGAAGTTGATTGAAGCCTTTAAAGAAGAGGTTGAAAAAGCGGCCAGGGGTGAGGGCGATAAGAAAGATCAGGAAGGTAAGGGTAAAAACGGTCGTGGCAAGGAAGGTGATGACAAGAGAGGTAAAAAGCGTCGGGGCCGGCGTCAGTGGGATAAGCGCGACTATAAGGGCTACGATGATAATGTCGAGCTCGGTACGCGGGGCATGAAGATATCGATGCGTCGCCTGAGAAAGCTGGCCCGTACCGGGGCAGATGACGAGTTTGATATCGACACGACGATATCCAAAACAGCAAAAAACGGGGGTTTGCTGGACATTATCATGCGTCCGGAGCGGAAGAACACCGTCAAAGTTCTGTTGTTTCTCGACAATGGTGGTTCAATGGATTCTCATGTACGCGTTTGTGAGGAATTGTTTTCTGCCGCCAGATCTGAATTCAAGCACCTCGAGACCTATTATTTTCATAATTTCATCTACGATGGCGTGTGGAAAGAACATAGAAGGCCGATGAATGAGCGCATCGATACCCATGACATTTTGCACAAGTATGGTCACGACTATAAGGTCATATTTGTCGGTGATGCGACGATGGCCCCTTACGAAATCACGCATTCAGGTGGAAGCGTTGAGCACTGGAACGAGGAAGCTGGGGCCATCTGGTTACAGCGGGTACTGGATAATTTTGATAAGGTCATCTGGATCAACCCGACGCCGCTGGATACCTGGGAGTACTCGACTTCCGTTGGTCTGACCAAGAAGCTCATTGAAGACCAGATGTTCCCGCTGACGATACGTGGTATTGAAGAAGGTATGAACTTCCTGTCTAAATAGCCCTATTCGAGCAGCGCTGCGAGGTCGCTTAAGTGCTCCTTTGTGATTGTCTTTTGTGATTGTCTATTGTCATTAATGTACCGTGAGCAGTGCAGGTGAAACAAAATCCATCAGCTTTCCAGCGAGCGTTAACCCGCTGCATGATTCGCGACCGGTTCAAGTTGAAGCGGCAGTGGAAGCAGCAAGGCAGTTCAAAAGATTTAGAGAAGCGTCTGCGTAAGTCTGCAGCCCTGGCTGATCAGCGCAGGGAAAATGCCCCAGCAATTGATTACCCCGATATTTTGCCGGTAAGTGACCGGGTTGATGACATTAAAAAGGCCTTGATCGACCATCAGGTGATTATTCTTGCTGGAGAAACTGGGTCAGGTAAAACCACTCAAATTCCTAAAATTTGCCTCGATATGGGCCGGGGCATCTATGGAACCATTGGTCATACCCAGCCACGCAGAGTGGCAGTCCGTACTGTTGCAGCGCGTCTAGCCGAAGAGTTGAAGGTCAATCTAGGCAAGCAAGTCGGTTACCAGATTCGCTTCAGCGACCGCACTGAGGAAGGGTCGCAGATCAAAGTCATGACGGATGGGGTACTACTGGCTGAAACCCAGCATGACCGATTCCTGGAACGCTACGATACCTTGATCATCGATGAAGCGCATGAGCGTAGCTTGAATATCGATTTTCTGCTGGGCTATATTAAAAGGATTCTGCCCAAGCGACCTGATCTCAAGGTGATCATAACCTCCGCTACCATTGACCTGGAGCGATTTTCCAGCCACTTTAATCAGGCACCGGTTATCGAGGTGTCTGGGCGTACTTATCCGGTTGAAGTCCAGTACCGGCCTTTGCTGGAAAACGAAAAGTGTGCCGATACAGATGAGCCTGTTTATCAAGGCGTCCTCAATGCACTCGATGAAATAAGAACCTTGGAGCGTTCACAGGGTTCGCCGGGCGGTACTTTGATTTTTTTGAGTGGGGAGCGCGAAATTCGCGAGTTAACCTCGCTCATCAGGCGCGACGGGCGGTTTAAGGGTGAACTGTTACCGCTTTACGGGCGACTCAGTCATCGCGAGCAGAACCAGGTGTTTGCCCCGGTCCTGCAGAGCCGTATTGTCCTGGCAACGAATGTGGCGGAAACGTCGTTGACGGTTCCGGGCATACGGTATGTCATCGATACTGGTTTGGCCCGGATATCAAGGTACTCAGTTCATTCTAAGGTACAGAGATTGCCCATTGAGCCTATTTCGCGAGCCAGTGCAGATCAACGCAAAGGCCGATGTGGTCGAGTCAGTGCAGGGGTTTGTTTTCGGCTTTATTCGGAAGCAGATTTTCAGTCCAGGCCTGAATTCACAACCCCCGAAATACTTCGGACCAATCTGGCGGCTGTACTGCTCCAGATGCTTAAACTGAAGCTCGGCGATGCTGCCAGGTTTCCGTTTCTGGAGCGGCCAGAACAGCGGCAGATTAACGACGGGTTCCTGCTGTTACGAGAGCTGGCGGCAGTGGATGAACAGCGCGCTCTGGTAAAGGCAGGTAGACAGATAGCGGAATTCCCAATCGACCTTCGCCTGGCCCGAATCATTCTCGAGGGCAGGCGGTTCGGGTGTTTGACTGAAATACTCGTTATCGTCAGCGCTTTGTCGATCCAGGACCCTCGAGAACGGCCTTTGGAAGCCCAGCAAAAGGCAGATTTAAAGCATAAGGCCTGGCAGCATGAGCAGTCCGATTTTCTCGATTACTGGAATCTGTGGTTAGGATATGAAGCACTAAGACAGAAATCCACCCAGGGTGAGTTAAGACGTTATTGCAAGGAAAACTTCCTGTCCTTCCTGCGTATGCGTGAATGGCGGGATATCCATACCCAACTTATGATTGTGTGTCGACAACAGGGCTTCAAGTTTAACCATGAGCCAGCGGATTATAGTCGTGTGCATCGGGCTATACTGGCAGGTTTCCTGGGTCAGATTGCACAGAAGTCGTTGACAGCCGGATATACCGGTGCCCGGAATCGACAATATCATGTGTTCCCAGCATCATCACAGTTTAAGCGCCAGCCAAAGTGGATTATGGCGGCAAATCTGGTTGAAACCAGTCGACTATTTGCTCGTACCGTGTCTGAAATTGATGTCAGTTGGATAGAACCCATTGCCGAGCACCTTATAAAAAGACGTTATTTCGAGCCGTATTTTTCTGACTCCAGGGGGCAGGTTTTGTGCCATGAGGAAATCACGTTATATGGATTGGTGATCCAGAAAAAACGGCTAACAGACTATGCTCTGATTAATCCAGTCGAAGCACGGGAAATATTTATTTCCGAGGCGTTGGTTTCGAGAAAACTGGAAGGTGATTTTAATTTCTTAAAGGCGAATCAGGCGTTGATTGAAAGGATTGAGGTGTTGGAATCTAAAAGCCGCAAACGAGACCTGCTGGTTGATCACAAGGTGTTATTTGAGTTTTATGACAAGGCGCTACCGCAGGCAGTGTTGACCGCAAGGGACCTGACCCGGGTCTTAAGGGAGCAGTCTGGCTTAGCAGCGCAATTGCTGTTGACCCAGGATAAGCTGCTGCAGCGACAAGTTGAAGTCTCTGAAACGCTGTATCCGGATAGCATGAAATTAGGGGGTAATGAGCTAAAACTGCAGTACCAGTTTAAACCGTCTGAGGCGACAGATGGAGTCAGTGTTGACGTGCCAGTGAGGTTGCTAAGGCAAGTCTCTCGGCATGAACTGGAATGGTTGATCCCTGGTCTGCTTCGAGAGAAATGCCTGGCTTTAATAAAGTCGTTACCGAAATCGTTGAGGAAAAATTTTGTCCCTGCGCCAAAGTATGCAGATCTGGCATTGGAGAACTTAGCGGCGGAGGGCAGGTCATTGCAGGAGGCGTTGGCAGATAGATTGTTCAGGCTATCCGGTGTGCGCATACAGGACGTTGATTTTAATCCGCAGAGGCTTGACCAGCACCTGACCATGCTCGTTCGGATTTTGGATGATGATGGCAAGATACTGGGAACCGGTCGGGACCTGGATGTATTAATTAAACAATACGCACCATCAGAAACAAGCAGCTTAATCCAATCCCTGCCGAATGAAATTGAGCAGACTGGTTTGATCGACTGGAGTTTTGATGATCTGCCCGAGGCGTTGGCACTTGAGCAGGGCGGCATTAGGATACAAGCCTACCCGGCGCTAGTTGATCAACAGGACTCGGTGGCAATCCAGATCTTTGACCAAAAACTGGATGCTGAACTCGCCCATGAACAGGGTAGCCTGAGATTGTTAATGTTGCGCTTACAAGACCAGCAGAAATACCTGCGTAGAAACATCGATAACGTTGACAGGCTGGCTTTATTCTATGCTACCCGCGGCAGCAAGCAGGCCCTGCTTGAGGAGTTGGTAGAGGCTGTATTTCGCATGACCCTGCTTGAGGGACACCCGCCTATTCGTAATTTGCAGAGCTTTGAGGATCGTCTTGGGCTAAGGCAGAACCTGGTTGCCACGGCCGATCGACTTGCCCGGCTGTTATTGGATGCGCTGGAACGAGCTAATGCGATAGAGGCGCGATTCAGTCGACTCAAGGGCGCCCAGTGGCTTCATGTGATTGAGGATTTGCGGCGCCAGATTGACTTCCTGTTCAGAACCGGTTTTATCCGGGGGGGCTCATTGCACTGGTTATCCCAGTACACACGTTATTTGAAAGCCATTGAATATCGGATGGAAAAACTCGAAGGTAATGTCAGACGAGATGAACAGGGCATAGGTCGGTTGAAATTATTTGAAGATCGTCTCGAAGCGCTGGAATCGGTGGGACATCATCAAAAATTACAGTTTAAATGGCTGCTGCAGGAGTATCGGGTTTCAGTCTTTGCCCAAAACCTGGGAACGATTGTACCGATATCCGAAAAAAGACTCGAAAAAGCCTGGCAAGCGCTCACTGATACTCGGGCGTGAGTCTGGTCTAAGAAATGGTTTGTTCTTGCTGGTTCGATTAAGGATTATAATAGCCTAATATTCGGTGTTAATAAGAATCCGATCTATTTTACGAGCAGGGTCTTTTGGGCAAAATGGATTAAGAGGGAGGGGTATCGACTTATGTCGCGCAAAAACCTGATCGACCCAGGCTTGACGATCTTGCTGATTGAGGAAGTACCTGGCGCCATCGCGAGTAGTCTGGTTGATAACATTGGCGATCTAATTCGTACCAGTATTGCCGATGGGCTTGCCGAATTAAATGCGCGCAGGCCCGCTGTGGTCCTGTTTGGCCTGGCTTCGTATTCCGACCTGAATTTGAGTTTGGTCACCGCCGTTAGTGGTTTGGATGTGCGTCGACCTTTGATTCTTGTTGGTGAGGGTATTCAAGCCGATCAGATCTTACCTTTCCTGGAGGCAGGAGGGACCGACTTCTTAGTCGGTGATGCGCTGGATGCGAATGTTTTGGCGCAGATGTGTACCAGAAAGGGCAACCAATATCGCAGGTTACGGGTGCAAGCCCGAACACTGAGTCGTCGACAGATGGCGGTAGAGAATCTGCAGGGTAGCCTGGCTGTGATTGAGCAGGATCAGGCCATTGGCGCCAATGTTCAGCAACTCATGATGCCGGATTCGCCCTGTCAGTTTGGATCTTTCAAAATTGCTCACGATATTCGTCCTGCTTTGATCCTGAGTGGTGATTTTATTGATTATGGGGAAATGCAGGATGGTCGCCTGATATTTTGTTTGGCGGATGTTTCCGGACATGGCGCAGGCAGTGCTTTTGTTACGGTGTTATTGAGTGAGTTGTTTAAACGGTTTTTGAACCAGCGAACGGGTAGTGGTGACATAAGCCCAGAATCGGCCCTGATGGGATTTAACCAGCAGTTGTGCAATGCCGCATTTGAGCAGCATGTAACCATGCTGATGGGGGTGATCGATGCGGACGGAAAAGGTCTTGATTATGCCAGTGCTGGCCATTTTCCGCCGGCTATTTTAAGAACAGGCGGCCAGACGCAATACTTAAATTCAGGTGGTTTACCCCTAGGTTTATTGGGTTCAACAGAGTATGATTCGCAACACTTGACACTCCCTGATGAATTCGAGTTGTTGGTTTTCTCAGATGGGGTTTTTGAAGGCATCACTGCTGAAGGCTTGGAAGACAAGGAGCGGCACTTGATGGATTTTGTAGCGACAAACAAAGGCCAGTTTGATGGTTTGCTGAGCCGGTTATTCGAATGGCAGAGTGAGCCTCTTTCTGATGATGCAGCTGTTTTAAGTATCGTGAGGGAATTCTAGTGGGAAGGATTCAGCATACCACCATTGAAGCAACCCAGGTCCTGAAGCTGAGCGGTGACGTTAAAGTCAACCATAGCCCTGCATTAAACCGGTTTATAAAAAGCCTAACCCAGTTTGATATTCTCAAGTCCTTCATTATCGATCTGACCGAGGCCGCGTCAATTGACAGTACGGCCCTGGGTTTTCTGGCCAAGATCGCGATTCACACCCAGAATCAATTCCAGTTTAAACCGACTATTGTCTGCGATTCAGATGATATCAATAGAATCATGGAGAGTATGGGGTTTGCCAAGATTTTTGTTCTGTCGGAACAGCCTATCGATGCTGTTGAGGACATGAAGGAGTTATCTTGTGATGCCACTGATGAAAATAATCTTCGCTTACAGGTTATCGATGCCCATCGTACGCTTATGGGATTAAATCATAGTAACTTTCTAGAGTTTCATGACCTGGTTGAGGCGCTGGAGGGTGAACTCCCCAATATTGATATACCAGGCAAGCAGCTAGCGCAATAACAGCAAAGGTTTTCTTAACGTTTTCCTGGCTGGTGCTAGTTCGGTCTGGCTTTTGCCCGTGCATGCAGCATATCGTTATTTGACACGTGCATAAGCCCGGCAATGCGCCTAATAATATGGCTTTCATAACGATCTAGCGTGGCATCAGCGTAAGCGATACGCCATAGATCTACGAGCAGTTGCTTTTTCTGCGGGTAGTCAAAATTTTCATTCACCAGAGACGTAAATGCATACAGGTCGTGGGCTTCTTCGGCGCTTTCTTCAGCCAGGGTAACCAGATCTTTTAGTTCCTTCTCAGAAAGATGTAATCGTGAGCGCATGGTCTCCAGGATCAAGGTCAATTCTTCCGGGGATTTATCCTGATCAGACCGAGCTACTTCCATCATCAGGGCAGCAGTGGCCAGTTCAAGGCCATGGCCCTCTGTGGTTGCTTCAGGCTGGGTCAGTACTTCGTCTGTGAACCACTGTGATAGTTTTTTTAGCATAGTTCTGCTCGTTCATTTTGGTGGTGGGAAACTTGGTCTCGTGCGCTGTCAAAGACATCGATACCGGCAGTTTCCGCGAACATGTTTTCACTGAGAAAGCGGCGATAGGCCCTCGCGCCAGGTAGTCCCAGGTATAGGCCCAACAGGTGACGGGTCATATATTTCAGGCGAGTGCCTTGAGCTAATTGCATGATCATGTAGTCACGATATTGCGCAATAATAGCCTCCCTGTCGGGCTGCGCGCTTTGATAGAGGGTACTGTCAAGTTCCGTTAGAAGGAAGGGATTTTGGTAGATCGCCCGTCCAAGCATGACTCCGGGAAGTACCGCTAACGCAGCCATTGCCTGGTCAGTGGTTTTAATACCCCCATTGAGGATGAAATCAGCATCTGGGTATTCTTTCTGAATCTGGTATACATAGTCGTACTTCAAGGGTGGTATTTCTCTGTTATCTTTTGGCGACAACCCTGACAAAAACGCCTTGCGCGCATGGACGATAAAGATTCGGCAACCTGCTGTGTACAGGGTGCCAATGAAATCGCTGAAATGAGCGTAGCTGTCGAGGTCATCAATACCGATCCGCGACTTGATCGTGACGGGAATAGAGACGCTGCACTGCATGGCTTGAAAACAGGTCGCGACCAGCGCCGGAGTTGCCATAAGGCAAGCGCCAATCCCTCCGGTCTGCACCCGATCGCTAGGGCAGCCAACATTCAGGTTTATTTCCTGGTAACCAGCCTGTTCACACATCTGGGCGGATAGGCCCAGTTGGGCTGGGTCACTACCGCCCACCTGTAAGCCGACGGGTTCATCTGCATGGTGAATCAGGAAATTTTCTGCCTGGCCATGGACCAAAGCCCCAGTGGTCACCATTTCGGTATAAAGCAGGGCGTGGGGAGACATCAGCCTTAACAGGTATCGGAAGTGCCTATCTGTGCAGCCCATCATCGGTGCTACAGAGAGTTTTCGGTCTAGCATAGCGCTTTGGGTTAGTTGTTACTTATCGGTAGTTTATCACTGACCGGGGTCTTTTAGCGCTAACATTAGTATTACCGATACCTGAACTGTAAACTTTAAGCATATAATGGCTGACTTCATCCTTCGCATAATCATGATGGTCTAATATGGTTCGTACTCGAGTAGCTCCTTCACCAACGGGTGACCCTCACGTTGGTACCGCTTATATGGCGTTGTTTAGTTATTGTTATGCTAAACAGCATGATGGCCAGTTCATACTGCGTATTGAGGATACCGATACTGCGCGCAGTACAACAAAATCCGAACAGGTCATTATTGATTCATTGCACTGGCTTGGCCTTGAATGGGATGAAGGGCCCGATTGCGGTGGTCAGCAGGGTCCCTATCGGCAGAGCGAGCGGTTGCCTATATATAGAAAATATGCAGAGCAGTTGTTAGAAGCAGGGCATGCGTTCCATTGTTTTTGTTCTGCTGAGCGTCTTCAGCAGATGCGTTCAGAGCAAAAACAGGCCGGGCTGACAGCGCGCTATGATGGGTTGTGTGCTGGCCTGTCTAAAGAAGAGGTAGCGGAGAGAAAGGCAACGGGGGCGGAATGTGTCATCCGCATGAAAGTACCTTCTGAAGGTGTCTGCACCGTCCAGGATACCCTGCGTGGTAGTATAGAAATCGAATATGCCCAGATTGATATGCAGGTCCTGATGAAAGCAGATGGATTTCCAACGTATCATCTTGCCGTGGTTGTTGATGATCATTTAATGCAAATAAGCCACATTATCAGAGGTGAGGAGTGGATTAACTCTGCGCCCAAGCACCAACTACTGTATGACTATTTTGGTTGGCAGATGCCAGAATTGATTCACATGCCCTTATTGCGTAACCCGGACAAAAGCAAGCTGAGCAAACGTAAAAACCCGACTAGCATCAGTTTTTATAAAGACATGGGTTATTTACCGGAAGCGTTACTTAACTACCTGGGCATGTTGGGCTGGAGTATGCCGGGAGGGGAGGAGCGATTTTCCCTGGCAGACATGATTGATCAATTTGATATCAATCGGATCAGTCTGGGTTCGCCGGTTTTTGATGTAACCAAATTAAAATGGTTAAACGGTCGCTGGTTAAGAGAAGTGCTTGATGAAGATAGCTTTGCCGCTCGACTGGGCGACTGGGCTTACAACCATGCCAAGCTTATGGACATCATTCCACTGGTGAAGGAGCGGGTGGATGTTTTCTCTGACCTGGGCAAGATGATCAGTTTTTTTGTCGAAGGCATGCCCGATATAAACCCAGAAGATTTTGAATATAAGGGTGCCACGAGTGATCAGCAGATCAGGGTGTTACAGTTTTCCCTATGGTTGATGGAATCGGACCTGGACTGGAATAGCCAGGCATTGCAGCAGGGCGTCGTCGGCCTGGCTGAGCGCATGGATATTAAAGTCAGAGATTTCCTCAAGCCCCTGTTCATAGCGATATCCGGGAAACCGGTGTCACCGCCTTTGTATGATTCGCTGGTTGTTTTAGGGCCTGAAATCAGCCGAGGTCGATTGCGGCATGCGCTGGGTGTTCTTGGCGGAGTCTCCAAGAAAAAGCTTAAAAAATTGGATGCAGAGTTCAGGTCACTGCCATGAGGACTCGACTATGATGCAACAGGCTAAAGATCTACTGGAAGAGGGAAAGGGCGTGAAGGCCTTGCTGGCCTATAAGTGATTTAACCAAGTGAAATTATATA
>CAZGCW010000129.1:0-833 GCA_964524295.1 uncultured Pseudomonadales bacterium | reverse complement strand
GGCCTTGCTGGATACGCTTTCTGCCGACCAATTGACTCGTTCCACCAATTTTAAAAACTGGTCAGTTAATAAGGTTATTCAACACCTGCATGGCTCGGATAAGATGGCAGTGTTGTCCCTGAAGGATCCTGAGGGGTTTAAGCGTGTTATTAGCGAACCTGGACAGGTTGGTAGCACCATGAACCCGCAACAGACCGGGATTCAGCTCATTCAGGATTGGTGGCTGTATTTTGAAGAAATGGCAATATTACTTGGCCAGAGCGAGCCAAAACGCCGCTTGCCCTGGTTCGGGCCTGACATGGGCGTGATGATGTTTACCACTGCCAGGCAGATGGAAACCTGGGCGCATGGGCAAGAGATATTTGATCTGTTTGGCGTGGCCAGAGTTAACAGCGATCGGATTAGGAATATTGTGGTCATTGGTGTGAAAACGTTTGGCTGGACTTTTGTTAATCGAGGTTTGAACCCACCTGGGCCGGCTCCGTACGTTGAACTCACGGCGCCTTCAGGGCAAGTATGGAGCTTTAACGAATACTCGGAGGAGAGCTTTGTGGAGGGCTCAGCAGTGGAGTTTTGTCATGTGGTTACCCAGGGACGTCATATTCAGGATGTGAACCTGACCGTCTGTGGAGACGTAGCGCATGAGTGGATGGCCATTGCCCAATGCTTTGCCGGACCACCAGAGACTCCGCCAGAACCGGGTAGTCGGCTTCCTTAGCGGGAGGTAAATAGCGGCAGGTAAATCAGCTAAAAAGCAGGCGGTTCTTGAATGCAGCCGCAGTTCACGGTAGGATGCGCGACGTCCAGATCCGTTCTAGTTAATCGGTACCAGG
>CAZGCW010000128.1:297-11096 GCA_964524295.1 uncultured Pseudomonadales bacterium | reverse complement strand
TAAGGCGTTTCCCTGGCCTGGAAGGATATAGATCCCGGCAGCGATTACTTTGAAGCCTTCGGTCCCGGATAGAATTTTTTTTGATTTCAATTCGCTATTGGCCATGGGTTTTTTGCCTTTTAAATAGAGGGTTTCGGAGGGGCTTTGTCTGCAGTTCTGCCTGAAAGGTCCTTAATCGAGCGCGCGAGAGGCCTGTCAGAATAAGGTAACCATCGAAGCCGATCGGCGCTTGCGTCGTTTGTCTGGCGGTTCTCTGTTGCCGGGTAAGCCGCAAGCAATGGGGTGTATAGGGCCTTGCTGGTAATCAACGTGGCTTTGCTCCGCCGCCGACCCGGATGATCTCACCGCTGACCCAACTGGACGCTTCTGAGGCAAGATAGACACAGGCAGAGCCAATATCCTCGGGCGTACCCAGTCTTCCAAGGGGGATATTCCACTCGTCTAATAATTCGTCTAATTGGGTTTCATCTTTATTTAAAGCCTTAAGCATAATTTCGGTGGGTATGGCGCCGGGGGCAACGGCATTGACCCGAATATTGGGAGCCAATTCTGCCGAAAGTGTCCAGGTCAATGAATGTACTGCTGCTTTTGCAGCGCCATAGTGGGCACTACCGGGTACCGGGCTAAAGCCCGCGCCAGAGGAGATATTAATGATGGAACCTTTGCTCATATGGGCGACGGCCGTCATACAACCGGTGTAAACGGCGGTCAGATTTAGGTCGATAGTCCGATCCCATTCATCTCGTGGGAGTTCGGTTAGCGGCATCCTTGAGGGCGAACCGCCGGCGTTATTAACCCAGGTCGTCAGTTTCCCATAGGCCTCGATCGTCTTCTCAGCCAGGTGTTCAAGAGCCTGGATATCGGTCACGTCAGTGGTTACCGCGATAGCCTCACCACCGCTATCTCGAATTCTGGCAGCGACGCCTTCGATTTCTGCGGTTCGTCTGGCAGCGACGACCACTCTTGCTCCTGCTCGGGCAAAGTCCATGGCGATCCCTTCGCCGATTCCCCGACCACCGCCCGTGATCACGGCGACGTCATTTTGAAGGCTGAATCTTTCAAATACCGGTTCCATTTAGATTAACTCCTGGTTACGTTACTATTAGCACCTATTATAAATCAAAGAAGGTGTGAGATGGCGATCGTTCTCCAGAGTGCGGCAGAATTTACGGCTGAGCTAGCCAATCAGTTATTAAAGGATGAACTGGCGGACACGGTGATATCGGTCTCGGTAGCGCCGTTAGGCGAAGGTGTAGGCCTGATGTCTTCCATAGCCAGGGCAAAACTGCAGCTATCGAGTGGTCGCGAGAAGAGTATTATTGTTAAGGTCATTGCCCAGACTGACAATGTTGCTATTTCTAAGAATTTGAATTTTTATGCCAATGAGATTAACTACTATCGGCATTTGGCGAGCATGAACCCCATAGCCAGTCCGCGGTGTCTGTTTGCAGATATCGATGCTGAGACGCAGGATTTTCTGTTGATTCTAGAAGACCTGGGTGATGCGGCGGCTGGGGATCAACTGCAGGATTGTTCTGACGAAGTCATGGCGCTGGCATTCAGACAATCAGGACAAATGCACGGAACCTTTTGGGGTAAAACCGAGAACTATCCCTGGTTGAAGTACCAGAATAATCCTGAGGTAACGGAGTTTAGGCAGAAGGTGATTTACCAGCCTGGAGTCGAACCGACCATCAATAATTTTTCTGAGTGTTTCAGTGGTAATCTGGCCGATGTCGTAACCCGGATTGGTACGCAGTTTGATGTTTTGTTTGATCGGGCTATGAGTGGGCCTCAGACCGTGATTCATGGTGATTACCGGGTCGATAATATGCTGTTGCCTGTTCAGGATGGGAAAGTCAGTATTATTGGCGTCGACTGGCAGAATACGACCGGCGGCAATGGCCCCCATGATATCGCCTACTTCTGTTCCCAGAGTTGTAGTCAGGACCTGGAACTTGATGTGGAAATGGAGCACCTTCGTTCTTACCACGACACGCTGCTTGAATACGGCGTCAAGGATTATAGTTTTGACCAGTGTCTGGAAGATTACCGAATCAATCTTATGATTACGATGATCACGCCCATTGCGATCTGTGGCACCCTTGATTCGGGTAATGAGCGAGGTGAAGAACTGGGCCGGGTGATTCTTGGTCGGTCCCTGGCGGCCTTGGAGCGAATGGATTGTGGTGCCTTGCTTGCTTGATTAGGATTGAAACAAACCGGGTTCTGTTGGGTTGCCAACTCAAGCCTGGCGTGGTCGGGTTACTGTCGAAGGCAAGCGTAACCCAAAAAATTAAATGGTACTTTGAAAAACGGCATTTGTGGGATCCTGATCTCGGTTTGTGAGATGAATGCCTACCAGGTTCAATGTGATTCATTGAAGTTAAAGCCAGCCAATAGAAGTTTTAGGATTAATAGAGTCGAGATTGATAAATGATAAAAAATAGCCTGTTTCTCCTGCTGTTATGCAGCTTGTGTAGCTGCGATGAACAACCCACCGAACTCGTCGAACCCGCCAAAAAAGCACCAGCCGCGATTGAGTCAGCTGCGGTTGAGCACGCTTCTGCTGCCAACAACGATTATTGGACTGAGTTGCAGACAGCGCTGTTAAGCGCCCAGGCAGGGGATGTCATCAGCATTCCTGAGGGGACATTTGAGTTCAATCGATCCCTATCGCTGAGTGTCGATGGGGTTACGATTCGCGGTGCGGGGATGGATAAGACTATTTTGAGTTTTAAAGGGCAGATTTCAGGAGCAGAGGGTATTCTGGTTACCGCCAGTGATTTTACCATCGAGGACCTGGCCATTGAGGATGCCAAAGGAGATGCGCTTAAAATTAATGAAGGCAGGAATATTATTGTCAGGCGGGTGCGGACCGAGTGGACCAATGGTCCTGATACGGACAATGGAGCCTATGGTATCTACCCTGTACAGACGGAAAACACCTTGATCGACGGCGTGGTCGCAATTGCTGCTTCAGATGCCGGAATCTATGTCGGTCAGTCGCGAAATGTAATCGTTAGGAATTCGAGAGCTGAATATAATGTGGCCGGGATAGAAATCGAAAACACCGTGGATGCGGATGTTTTTGACAACATTGCGCAGCACAATACCGGTGGAATCCTGGTGTTTAATATGCCTAACCTACCCCAGGAAGGCGCCCGCACCCGGATCTTTAGGAATCAGGTGATCGGTAATAATACGGCCAACTTTGCCCTCCCTGGGGGCGCTGTTGCCGGGCTACCAGCAGGGTCAGGAATCTCGGTTAATTCTAATGATGACGTAGAAATTTTCGATAATGACCTGCGTGATAATAATACAGCGCATATCATTATCTCGAGCGTATATTCAACGAATTATTCTGGCCGGAGTGCAAGCAGTGTTTTTGATCCTTATCCCGAGCGTATCTTCATTCATGACAATCGGTATTCTGGAGGTGGAACTTCGCCAGACACGGAAGCGCTTGCTGGACTGAAACTGGCTTTGTTTGGAGCGGAAGGGCACTTCCCCAATATTCTCTGGGATGGATTTCTTAATCCCGACACTGCAGTCGATGGCCAACTGCCGGCAGAGCTGAATTTTTGTATCGATAATGAACCGGAAACCATGCTGCTGAACGTCGACGGTCCGGCTGCTTACGCTAACCCCAGCCTGGAGCAGGCTCGCTATCAATGTACTCATGCACCGCTATCGGCTGTCATGCTTGATCTTTAATTCAATACAGAGAAACTCGGCCAGGCGTCTGTGGGTGATGCGGGACCTGTTGCGCTGGGCTTTGGCTATGGTGGTCTTGCTGCAGCTGGCCTGTACTGAAGCACCTAGAGTTGAAAGTCGATTTTTTGCTGAAGAAAATCCGCTTAAATTGTCGAGTTGGAAACTCCTGCTCCTGGAGGGTTCTCGACTTCGTGCCGCAGATAATACGCAACCCTACTACCTTGCCAGTGGTCTTTTCTCCGATTATTCGTTGAAGTTGCGCACGGTTTCTCTACCTGAGACTTCCAGCATAACCGTCTCGGACGAGGGGGGATTGGGATTTCCCGTGGGTACGGTGATCAGTAAAACATTTTATTACCTCAAGGCAGAACCTCAAACGGCGCAGCAAGATGGACCAATCAGGGTAGTTGCGATCCCCGCCCAGGAAGCGGAGCTGATGACGACACTGGAACTGGACCAGGTGATTTTACTGGAAACCCGGTTGCTGGTGAGGCGTGTCGATGGCTGGCATGCGCTGCCCTATGTCTGGGATGCCGACCAACAAGATGCCACCTTAAGGATAGCCGGCGAGATAGTGCCGGTAAACCTTAACAAAGAGGACCAATTAATGTCCTTTGCCTATGTTGTGCCTAATCAGAATCAGTGTGCGGGCTGCCATATGCTCGATCACGGCAGTAAGCAAATAGAACCCATTGGCCCCCGGGCAAGACATCTTAATAGGGACTATCCAGGAACAGATGATAACCAGTTGTCATTGTGGGAGGGCCGGGGTTGGCTTGGCGATGCAGCCCATGAAACTGCCCTGAGGGTTCCGAAAATGGCTAACTGGCAGGACGAGCGTGTCGCGCTAGATCAGCGAGCTAGAGCTTACCTGGACATTAACTGTGGTCATTGTCACAGTAAAACGGGCCCTGCTGATACTTCCGGATTATTTCTCGATGCTTCAGTCACGGATCCGATTCGCTGGGGACGATGTAAAACGCCGGTAGCCGCAGGGCAGGGTACCGGCGGGAATCTCTTTTCGGTGGTGCCAGGGGCGCCTGATGATTCTATTTTAATCTATCGCATGGTCAGTCTTGATCCAGGTGCGATGATGCCTGAATTGGGCAGGAGTCTGGTGCATGCTGAAGGGGTGGCGTTAGTCCGGGACTGGATATCGACCCTGCCGGGTGCGTGTGATTCCAGTGCGCCCATAAACAGGGTTCAGGCGCACTGAGGCGACTCACAGCCAGTATCAGCAAGCAGCTGCGTAACACTGTCTGCCCGCCTGGCTTATCTACACAGCTTATTTCTACAGCTTATCTGCATAGCCTGCCTACCTAGCCTATCTAAAAGAAGGCGCGTCCAGCTATCCCTAGAGGGTTGATCAGTTGAGTGCTGGAATCGCAATAACTCCACATTGAGATCAATGTATGCCGGCTTGCTCGAGTATGGCCGGGATCAGTGCTTCCCAGCCAATCGCCATCAGGTGTACGCCAGCACAATAGGGCCTGATATCTCTAATGATTTCAGCACTAATGTCAGTACTGGTGTTTTTGACCTCTTTACTTGAGCTGATTCTTGCAATGATGTCATCTGGCACATTGATGCCGGGGACATTGCTGTTCATGTAGGCCGCCATCTTGGCTGATTTCACCGGAAGTATGCCGGCGATCATGGGTAAATTGAAACTGGCAACTCGATTGCAGAAGTGTTCAAAAGCAGCCTTGTCAAAGATAGCCTGGGTTTGGAAAAACCGCGCACCATGATCAATTTTTTCCTTCAATCTTTCGATTTCCTGATCCAGGTTATCGGCACCAGGATTAACAACGGCACCAATGTTCAATACCGGTGCTGCATTGAGTTTGTTACCTGTTGAATCCACACCCGTTGTTAGTTTGCTAGCGGCATCAAGCAATTCCAGTGTACTGAAATCAAACACAGGTTTGGCCTCAGGGTGGTCGCCCAGGTGGGGAGGATCACCGCCCATGCAGACTAGATTCTCTACACCCAGATAGCCCGCGCCAAGCATATCGGATTGCAGGGCGATTCTATTTCGATCTCGCGTTGTCATCTGCAGGATGGGATCTAAACCAGCTTGAACCAGAGCGGATGCTGCCGCTAAGGGTGAAAGGCTCATCCTGGCATTGTGTGAGTCGGTAATATTGAAGGCGTCAACATGGTTTTTCAGAGCAGTGGCTGTTTTTAGCAAGGCGCTCAGGTCAGTCCCTTTAGGGGGGGTTAGTTCAGTGGTGATTGCAAACGCACCTTGATTCAGTTTTGTTGAGAATGTTGTCACGTTTTGTCCCCCCAGATTTTAGTTGCGGCATTATGCGCGTGCTTGGCTGATTAATGAAACAAAAAAGTGATTCTTTGGCGGTTTTTTTTAAATGACTGATCCGAAGCCCCAAAATGGTTGTAGAAAACGACGATGAATTGATAGTCTGACAGTGTCCGGGTGGATCAAAGGAGGAGGAGCTAAAAAACGCGACGGGCATCAACTCAATGACCTGTTGGATCGTGCTGGGTTAGTCGCTCACGCAATCCGGGTGTTGTTTACAGAACCGCTTAAATTAGCAAGCCAGAAACCGCGTCTCCATGATAAAATTCACTTGAAATACCTTTAGGGCAAACGGATGAATGTCACTCTCAAGATAGCGGTATTGGCTTTTATACTGCTTGGTCCAGTTGAAGCCGCGCCTTTGCTTGATCAACTCCCTGAGGCATTTGATTCCCTTGGGCCGACGGTGCAACAGCTTGAAACTCCCGGTGGTCGACAAATCCACTACATCGATGATGGCCCCAAGTCGGGGGTTCCGGTCGTATTTACCGGTGGTCTAGGAACCTCGGTCAGGGCCATACGCCTGCTTGATTTCTTAAGAGGCATGCGGACCCAGTTGCAGCTTCGACTGATCACGGTCGAGCGCAATGGCTTTGGCCAGACAGCCTTTGACCCGTCGCTGGATATGACGGATTACGCCGTCGACGTTGAGCAGGTATTGAAAACCCTGGGCATCGATAAATTCAGTTTGTTCGGAATCTCGGGCGGCGGGCCCTATACCGCAAAAATTGCGGCGCGTAATGAACATCGCCTGCTATCCCTGCATATGGCAGCGACATCCCCCTTGATTGGTCAGCCAGCCTGGTGTGAAAGTAATGGTGGTATCAGTGGATACCGGGATCTTTTGGCCTATCCGATGCAGTTTTTCGGGTTCCCGGCGGTGAGTACCCTGCATCAGGTCGAGGGCTTTCAGGATACCGCTTATGATGAAGCTGCACGCGCACATCATCTGAGAGGCCAGGCCGCAGACCCGGCGCCATTGGACCATGAGACCCAGCTCTATTGTAAAGAAGGCAGTATAGACACATCGCGGGTGACGGCAGATGTCTATGTTTACAGAGGCCTGGCTGATGCTTTGTTAAAATCTGAACAAGCCGATCAGTGGCAGGTCAGTTACCCCAAGGCCAAATTGATGCTGCGAGAATATCCAGGCGAAGGCCATGATGTGCAGTACCGTCATCTGGATCAGATTTTACTCGATCTGGCGGGCTATGGATCCCAGATACTGGTCTGTGATGGGGGTTCTCATAAACAGATCGCCCCAGCACAGTTAGACAAGATGCTGACCGGGGGTGCAACGCTGGGGTTATGTATTTGGCAGCAATAGATTGAATTGGGTATAGGGCTATCGCGGAGGCGATAGTGCCGACCCGCTGGAGGAGAAGATATGGAAGTGACGGTGCTGGATGGGGGAATGGGTGGCGAGTTGCAGAAACGGGTGAGCACGGGTGGCAAAGGTCTGTGGTCTGCCACAGCACTGATTGACGCGCCCGACGTTGTCATCGATGTGCATCGGGAATTTATAGAAGCCGGTGCCCGGATGATTATCACCAATAGCTATTGTACGATCCCGAGTTATCTGGGCAAGGAAAACCTTGAATCAGAGTATATCCGGTTGACTAGATTAGCGGGTAAGTTAGCCAGGCAGGCTGCAGATGCAGGCAATGAAGCGGTCCTGGTCGCTGGATCTATTCCTCCCCTTTCGGAAAGTTATCGCCCTGATTTGGTACCCTCCAAAGACATTGCCGGGCCTGTTTACCGCAATATGGTTGATGCGCTAGAGCCATTTGTTGATTTATTCATATGTGAAACGATGTCTTCAGCAATAGAAGCCGAACAGGCTGCCGCTCAAGCCAAGCAATATGGCGGTGGAAAGCCAGTCTATGTCGCATGGACGCTCAATGAAGAGCCTGGTAGCGGGTTGCGCAGCGGTGAAAGCCTCGAAGAGGCTTTTCTGAAGATAGATTACCTGGATGTCGATGGTTACATGCTCAATTGTACCTGCCCCGAGGTGATCGAAAGTGGCCTGATTGAATTAAAGGGTCTGACCAGTAAACCGCTGGGCTGCTACGCCAACCGAATGGGCAAAGTTCCGGAAGGCTGGACTCTCGACAACGAGTTATACACGGGGCGCAGAACTGACGTGACCACTGATTATTTTGTTGATCAGTGTATACGGGCTGCTGAGGCAGGTGCCTCCATTATCGGTGGCTGTTGTGGTATTGGGCCAACGGATATTCAAGCGCTCACTGAAGCACTTACCGACCAACAACAGTAAGGATTGTTTTGCTGCAATTGATTGTCAGACGCGTTGTATTTGCCTTGCTAACGCTCTGGGCAGTCTCAGTGGTGGTATTTACCGCAGTCGAGTTACTACCAGGGGATGCCTGTCAGGCATTTCTTGGACAAATGGCACAAGGGCAACGGTTAGACAATTGCCGTAGCCGGTATCAGCTTGATCAGCCTGCCCAGGTCAGATATCTGAAGTGGGCCCATGGCCTGCTCAGAGGGGATCTGGGCCAGAGTATCAAGCGCAATAAACCACTCAAGGAGATTATTGGTCCTCGTTTTAGAAATACCGTTATCCTGGGACTGTCTGCAGCCCTGCTGGGGATTCCCATGGCAATCCTGCTCGGTGCGATCGCGGCTTTGTATCGAGATCGGCGGGTCGACATTTGGATTTCAGGGTTGGCTATCTTTTGCATGACGGTGCCGGAATTTATAACGGGTACCTTGCTCATTTCATTCTTTGCTGTCTGGCTTGGCTGGTTACCCGGGATTGTTATCATGCGAGCCGATGCCCCTTTTCTGGAGGTTCTGTCGAATATTGCTCTGCCGGTGATCACGCTGACGCTGGTGATGGTAGCGCATATTATGCGCATGGTACGGACCAGCATGATCAATGTGCTGGCATCAGAGTTCGTGCTCATGGGTAACCTCAAGGGCCTGCCCCGTTGGCAGATGGTGCTCAGGCATGCATTGCCCAATGCACTGTTGCCCGCCATTAATCTGATCGCTTTGAATATAGCCTGGTTGATGGGTGGGGTACTGGTTGTCGAAGTGGTATTCAATTACCCAGGTATTGGCCGACTGTCCGTGAATGCTATTTCGGATCGGGATTTTGCCCTGGTGCAAGCCATCGCTCTGTTGATGGCTTCTATTTATATCAGTCTCAATCTGGTGGCTGATTTGATATCGCTGTTACTGAATCCTAGGCTGCGAAGTCAGCGGGGTGTGGGATGACTTCTCTCACGTCCATTTTGCATGCAATCGCATCGTCCCGGTCCGGGCAGTTTGGGTTACTTATGATTGGTTTTCATCTTTTTGTTGCCTTGGCCTCTCCCTGGCTGGTGCCCTACCCGTTTGATAGCCAGTCTGAAATTATAGAGCACATTGGGCCTTCTTTTCAGCATTGGGCGGGCCTGGATACCCTGGGTCGAGATGTATTAACGCGTACTATGTTAGGCGGACGGCAGGCCATCATGATCACCCTGCTGGGAACGGTGCTGGCAGTCAGCTGGGGCGGTTTCTGCGGCATTGTCGCGGGTTACAGTGGTGGTCGGATTGATGAGGTCATCATGCGCTGTATCGATATTTTTCTGGCGATCCCGTTTATGATATTTTTGCTCCTGGTCATTGCGACATTTGGAAATGACCCCGATGTTATGATTCTGACACTTGGATTTTTTTATGGCATTGGTGTTGTCAGGCTGGCGAGGGCGGCAACGCTGGAAGTGGTGGTGAAGGATTATGTACTATCGGCGAGAGCCAGGGGAGAAGGGATCTTCAGCATCCTATTCAGGGAGATATTACCTAATGTCCGGGATGTTTTGCTGGTCGAGGCAGCCATGCGCTGGTCCTGGATGCTGCTGGCCTTCAGCGCGCTCTCTTTCCTTGGTTTTGGCATCACGCCACCGACACCGGATTGGGGATTAATGATCGCCAGTGCCAGGATCTATCTGCCACTCGCGCCCTGGCCCGTCCTACTGCCGATGATTGCGTTGAGTTCGCTGATTATTGGCATTAATCTCACCGCAGATGCCCTGGCAAAATCACTGGGTCTGGATAGAACCACTCGGACGGTAATATGAATAGCGTGTTGTTGGCTGCCGATGATTTGTCGATTGGCTATTACAACGACCAGGGAGAAGCGGTCACAGTGATATCAGCCGTCAGTTTAGCATTGGGGCCGGGTGAAACCCTGGGCCTGGTAGGCGAGAGTGGTTGTGGTAAAAGCACTTTGCTACTCGCCATGATGGGTTATCACAAACCTGGTTTGCAACATTTAAGCGGCAGGCTGGAATTTTTGGGTGAGGACCTGGTCGCGATGTCGACAAAGGACCTGCAAAAGCTGCGAGGCGGACGGATGGCACTGATTCCGCAAAATGCCGGTCAGTCGCTGACGCCGACCATGAAGATTCAACACCAGATTGATGAATGTTTGAAAATACACTCTGATTTAGCTGAGGCTGAGTGGCAAAGGCGCAGCCTTGGCTTGCTCGAACGTGTCAAGCTACCCAATCCGGGTGACATACTTGAGCGATATCCGCATGAGTAATCAGGGGGGCAGCAGCAGCGAGTCGCCATTGCTATGGCGCTGGCGGGTGAACCTGATTTACTGTTATTGGATGAACCGACTACGGGTCTGGATGTCACCACTCAGATTCATGTTCTTGATCTGCTTCGAGAGATCGTTGCTGAGACGCAAACAGCCATGATCTATGTTAGTCATGATATCGGTGTTATCAATGCAGTCTGTGAA
>CAZGCW010000128.1:0-257 GCA_964524295.1 uncultured Pseudomonadales bacterium | reverse complement strand
GCTATTATGTATGCAGGGGAACTGGTTGAGTTAGGGGAAAAACAGCACCTCATCACGGGATCCGCTCATCCTTATACACAGGGTTTGCTGAAGAGTATCCCCAAATTGCACCAGTCTCGACTACCCGTGGGTATGGAAGGCCGGCAGCCGCAACCCGGAACGCGTGATTTCAACAGCCAGTGTGTTTTTTATGACCGCTGTCGCCATGCCCAGCCCATCTGTGCGACGAGCAAGCCAGCGATGTTAAAACTCCGTCG
>CAZGCW010000127.1:0-11117 GCA_964524295.1 uncultured Pseudomonadales bacterium | reverse complement strand
GGAGACGAGCTTAGAAACGCTGATAGAACCTGTTGTTAACGAGATGAATTGCGTTCTTTGGGGCGTAGAGCAGATCTCTCAGGGTCGGCAGTCAACGCTGAAAGTGTATATCGATTCGGATAAAGGCGTCGGTATTGATGATTGTGCCAGGGTGAGTCGGCAGATTAGTAGTCTGTTGGATGTTGAGGACCTGATTTCAGGTTCCTACACTTTGGAAGTGTCGTCACCTGGCCTGGAAAGGCGGTTGTTTAAGGCTGAGCATTTTGAACAGTTTGCCGGTGCCATGGTGAAATTGAGTTTGCGGAATTCGTTCGAGGGTAGGCGGCGTTTTCGGGGACTTTTGTGTGGCCTTGAGGATAAGCAGGTGGTGTTAAGGATGGGCGAGGAAGAATTTTTGCTTCCTGTGGAAGGAATTGAAAGAGCACATATTATAGGAGAAACCGATTAAAGGTTTCCCGGGAAATTGACTTAGAGACGGTGTAATGAGCAAAGAAATTCTATTGGTAGTCGAGTCTGTATCGAATGAGAAAGGTGTTTCAGAGGAGATTATTTTTGAGGCTCTGGAAGTCGCTCTCGCCACGGCAACGAAAAAAAGATATGCCGAAGAAGTCGATATCAGAGTTGCCATTGATAAGGCAACGGGCCTGTATGACTCTTTCCAGCGCTGGACCGTAATGGCTGATGATGAGGAGATAGAATTTCCAGGCGCCCAACTGACCGTTCTTGAAGCGCAAGATCGACAGGTTGGTCTGGTGGCGGGTGATGTCTATGAGATTCCGATTGAGTCAGTTGAATTTGGCAGGATAGCGGCCCAAACGGCGAAGCAGGTGATTGTTCAAAAGGTAAGGGAAGCAGAGCGCGCCCAGGTAGTTGATGCCTATCGACACAAAATTGGTGAGTTACTCAACGGACAGGTTAAGAAAGTGACTCGTGAGGCTGTCATCATTGATTTAGGGAATAATGCGGAAGCCTTATTGCCCAGAGAAGAATGGATTCCTCGTGAAACTTTTCGTATTGGAGATCGATTAAGGGCGCTTTTAAAGGAAGTTAGACCCGAAGCCCGAGGTCCCCAATTAGCGATGACGCGGACGTCAGCTGATGTACTGACAGAGTTGTTCAAAATTGAAGTGCCCGAAGTGTCAGATGGCATTATTGAAATTCTGGCATCGGCAAGGGACCCCGGTTCGAGAGCAAAAATTGCGGTGAAAACAAACGACGGTCGAATCGACCCAGTTGGTGCTTGCGTTGGAATGAGAGGATCTCGGGTCCAGGCTGTTTCTGGTGAATTGGGTAACGAGCGAATTGATATAGTCCTATGGGATGACAACATAGCTCAGTTAGCTATCAATGCGATGGCACCTGCGGAAGTTGTTTCTATCGTTGTCGATGAAGAAACGCATAGCATGGATATTGCTGTGTCAGAGGATAATCTTGCTCAGGCCATTGGCAGGGGTGGCCAGAACGTGAAGCTGGCTAGTGAGTTGACGGGATGGGTTCTTAACATCATGACCGAGGAAGAAGCTCTGGAGAAGCAGGAGCAGGAATCTGGGGCGGTTGTAACAGAGTTCATGGAAAAACTCGATGTTGATGAAGATGTTGCGATCGTCCTAGTTGAGGAAGGATTCAGTTCACTTGAGGAGATTGCCTATGTTCCTATTGATGAAATGGTCGCGATAGAAGGCTTCGATCTGGATATTGTTGAAGAGTTGCGAAGCAGGGCGAAAAATGCGCTAACGACACTGGAGCTCGCTGATGAGGCGAATCGAAGTGATGCAGAGCCCGCAGAAGATCTGTTGGCTATGGAAGGGATGAATACTCGACTGGCCTACCAATTGGCAGCCATCGGCATAATTTGTATGGAAGACCTTGCTGAGCAAGCAATAGATGATTTGATAGATATTGAAGACATGACAGAAACACTTGCTGGTGAAATTATTATGACTGCAAGAGCACCCTGGTTTGAGTGATAGATTACATTAAGCGCGTTGGACTCAATTCGATTCGGGTTTAACCCCTAAGGAAAAAAAGATGGCTGAAATGACGGTAAAACAGTTGGCTGAAACAGTGGGAACGCCGGTTGACCGTTTATTGCAGCAAATGAATGAAGCCGATCTGCCACAGAAAGTTGAAACTGATGCGGTGACTGAAACGGAAAAGGAAAAGTTACTTGCCCACCTTAAACGCAGTCACGGTGAAACAGGTGAAGCGCCCAAGAAAATTACGCTGAAGCGCCGAACTGTAAGTAAAATTAAGGCGGGTGGTAGTGCCGGCCGAGGCAGAACGGTCAACGTAGAAGTCAGGAAGAAACGCACTTACGTTCGACGCGAAGAACAGGAACCGACTGCCAGCGAAGTTGAAGAAGTGGCTCCTGTGGTGGTAGCGGAAGCTGAAGCTGTTCCTGATGCTGAGGCAATTCGCAAGGCAGCACATGCGGAGGCTGAATTAGAAGCTGAAAAGCGCCGTCAGGAATCGCTTGAGCGAGCGGCAGAACTTAAAGCCGAGGAAGAGGCCAAAGAACTAGAAAAAACCAAGCAAGTCGAGTCGGCTAAAGCGAAAGCTAAAGCGAAAGCGAAAACGCTCCCGGGCGCAGAAAAAGAAGCCGAAGAAAAGCCGAGTTCGCGCAAGGATAAGCGTGACCGTAGTGATCTTGATTTAGATGATCCGCAGAAGAAGAAAGCCAAGCATGGTAATCGGAAGAAGCGGGTTGAAGAATTGCTTAGTGAAGAAGTCGAAGAAATCCTCGAGATTACTGAAACCGAGGAAGATGAAGTACCAAGAACACTGGGACTTTCCGGTGGAGCAAGAAATAAACGCGCTGTTTCTCCCAAAGTCGGTCGCCAGCATCAGTTCAACGCGCCAGCCGCTAATCAGACGCGAGAAGTCGAGTTGGGTGAATCAATTACGGTACAACAACTATCGCAGCGGATGTCTGTAAAGGCTCGTGATGTCATTAAATACTTAATGAGTCTGGATGTCATGGTTGATATCAATGAATCAATTGATCAAGCAACAGCGGCATTGGTTGTGGAGGAATATGGGCATACGGTGAAAGTGATCGATGTCGATGACATTGAAAACACCTTGACCCGCGCCATAGCCTACACATCTGATGCAGAGCCCAGGGCACCGGTTGTAACGGTGATGGGACACGTCGATCATGGCAAGACCTCGTTGCTGGATCATATCCGCAAGGCGCAGGTGGCCGATGGTGAAGCAGGCGGGATTACCCAGCATATCGGGGCTTACCGAGTCCAGACCAAACAGGGTGAGATCTGCTTTATTGATACCCCTGGTCACGCTGCTTTTACCGCGATGCGGGCCAGAGGGGCTAATTGTACAGATATTGTCATTCTTGTCGTAGCTGCTGATGATGGCGTGATGCCGCAAACTGAAGAAGCAGTCGCTCATGCCCGTGCCGCAGGTGTACCGATTGTGGTTGCGGTTAATAAAATAGATTTGGAAGGGGCCGATCAGGAAAGAGTAAAATCTGAATTGGCGGCCAAAGAGGTTATTCCAGAAGAATGGGGTGGGGATACTCAGTTCATGCCCGTTTCGGCGATCACAGGCGAAGGGGTAGATGCGCTGCTTGAGGCGGTCTTGTTACAAGCGGAGTTGTTAGAGCTCAGTGCACACAATCAAGGTGCGGCACAGGGGATCATCATTGAGTCACGGCTTGAAAAAGGCCGGGGTGCTGTCGCTACGCTATTGGTCCAGAATGGGACGCTCAAGCAGGGAGACATCGTTGTGGCCGGTGAAAACTATGGCCGCGCAAGAGCAATCAATGATGAGCATGGTAAAAAAGTAAAAAGTGCCGGGCCAGCGACGCCAGTGTCTCTGTTGGGGTTAGATGGCACGCCGGCGGCCGGTGATACCTTTACGGTGACCAAGGACGAGAAGACAGCCAGGGAAGTGGCTCAATTCCGGCGCGGTAAAGTGAATGCGCAACGGCTTTCTACGCCGGTTGTTTCCCTTGATAATTTGCTGGCAAATTTTGGCGAGGCTGAGGTCAAAGCACACAATATTGTTGTTAAAGCGGATGTGCGAGGATCTTTGGAGGCAATTGTTTCGCCTTTATCTGATCTGGGTAATGATGAAGTCAAAGTTAACGTCGTGTTTTCAGGGGTAGGTGGGATATCCGATTCAGATGTCAACTACGCTATTACCTCTGAGGCCGTTATTTTCGGCTTTAACGTTCGCGCGGAGAATTCGGCTAAAAAAATCGTCGAAGCAGAAGGACTTGACCTACGCTACTATAAAGTCATTTATGATCTTGTTGATGATGTTAAAGCGGCGTTAACTGGGCTGCTGGATCCTGAGATCAGAGAGGAAATTATTGGTATCGCAGAAGTTAAGGATGTGTTTGATAGCAAGAAGTTCGGTTCGATTGCCGGTTGTATGGTGATGGAAGGAACCATTGAGAAACAAAAGAAAATCAGGGTATTACGGAATAATATTGTTATATATGAAGGTGAACTGGAATCGCTGCGGCATTTTAAGGAAGAAGTAAACACCGTCAGAAGTGGTACTGAATGTGGTATCGGGGTAAAGAACTACAATGATGTGCAAGTCAAAGATCAGATTGAAGTATTTGATACCAAGGAAGTTGCCAGGCAGCTTTGAATGGCCCGAGTAAAATTAAATGAAAGCCAACTTCAATAGAACCGATCGCGTTGCAGATCATATTCAGAAGAATTTAGCAGTATTGGTACAAAGAGAGTTGAAAGACCCTCGTCTGGGCATGATCACGATTAACGAGGCGAAGGTGACCCGTGACTTAGCTTATGCTGACGTGTATTTCACGGTATTTCCCGACTCTAAAGATAAACTGACCGAGCAGTTGCTTAATAATTCCGCTAGTTATTTGCGAAAACATCTCGCCAGTATGTTGAACACCAGAACCACGCCGAAGTTAAGATTTCACTATGACCGATCTCTTGTCGATGGTGCCAGAATATCGGCTGCCATTAAAGCGACATCAGCCAAAGGCGTAGCGGGTGATGACGAAATCTAAAGTGAAAAGAAAGGGCCGGCCGGTTAATGGCATATTATTGCTGGACAAACCCCAGGGAATAACGTCAAATGGCGCCCTGCAACAGGTCAAGCGATTATTTGGTGCACAAAAGGCAGGCCATACCGGTAGCCTTGATCCAATAGCAACTGGGGTTTTACCCCTCTGTTTTGGGGAAGCAACCAAGTTTTCTCGATTCCTTCTTGAAGCAGATAAGCGTTATCTGGCTACGGTTAAGTTAGGGGTTAGTACAACGACGGGAGATTCTGAGGGAGAGGTGGTCGAGAACCGGCCTGTCGTAGACAGGAACCGGAAGGAACTCGAGGTCATCCTGGCCAGTTATATTGGCGAGATTGAACAGGTTCCTTCTATGTTCTCGGCTATAAAACAAAATGGCCAACCCTTGTATAAGTTGGCGAGGCAAGGCATAGAAGTAAAACGAAAAGCTCGAAAAATAAGAATTATCAGTTTGCAGCTGGTGGAATTTTCTGAAGATGAGCTGGTTTTAAACATTGAATGTAGCAAGGGTACTTACGTCAGATCCCTTGCGCAGGATATAGGAGAAGATTTAGGCTGTGGCGCCCATGTGTCAGCTTTGCGAAGGTTAAGAGCAGGTCCATTTGATATTGATGCGAGTTTCACCCTGCCTGAATTAGTTAACCGCAAGGAAATGGCTGGGGAAGGGTTGGATGAATTACTGCTTTCTGCAAGGTCAGCTGTAAGAGACTGGCCGCGATCTGTCCTTTCAGCACTGACTGCATCGTATTTGATGCAGGGGCAGCCAGTTCAGGTTCCTAACTCGCCTCTGTCGGGTTGGGTAAGCCTATTCCATGAAGTTGAAGATGATGCGAACTTCATCGGTGTAGGAGAGATTCTTGATGATGGCAGAATTGCACCGCGAAGATTAGTTGCGATGCAAAAGGGGTAGGGTGTCTGCAAATATGCGCGGGTATCCCTATTAACATAAACGTTGCCTGAAGAGGGCAACTGCATATTAACGGAGGCCAGAATGGCTTTATCAAACGTAGAAAAATCGGCGATCGTAAAGGAATTTGGAACGTCTGAACAGGACACAGGTTCGCCGGAGGTGCAGGTCGCTTTGCTGACTAAGAATATTGAAAAGTTGCAAGGACATTTTCAAGCACACAATCATGACCATCATTCCCGAGTAGGACTACTCAGAATGGTAAGTCAAAGAAGAAAATTGCTGAATTATTTAAGAGGTAAAAGTACAGATAGATACTCTCAGCTTATTAAAAGATTAGGTCTACGAAGATAATCTAATCTTGTTATTTTATTGGAGAAAAATGTGAATCCAGTTAGAAAGATGTTTATGTATGGACAACATGAAGTTGTCATAGAAACAGGAAGAATTGCCCGTCAAGCGACGGCTTCAGTATTGGTGACCATGGCGGAAACTTCAGTTTTAATCGCCGTGGTTGGACGTAAGGAAGCGAAACCCGGTCAAGATTTCTTTCCTTTAACGGTTAACTACGAAGAGAAAACCTATGCTGCAGGAAAGATACCGGGAGGCTTCTTTAAGCGAGAAGGTCGTCCTTCCGAGAAAGAGACGCTCACCTCAAGGTTGATAGATCGTCCCATTCGGCCGTTGTTTCCGAAAGGATTCCTGAACGAAGTTCAGGTGACCTGCCAAGTGGTCTCTGCGCAAAAAGACGTAGATCCGGATATTCCAGCGCTGATTGGTGTATCGGCAGCACTCAGCTTATCCGGCATGCCGTTTGCGGGGCCTATTGGGGCAGCGAGAGTTGGTTTTACCGAATCTGGCTATTTGCTCAATCCAGGATACGAAGCACTGGCTGAGTCTCATCTGGATATGGTGGTAGCCGGTACCGAAGCCGCTGAATTGATGGTTTAATCTGAAGCCAAGGAATTGACTGAAGACCAGATGCTTGGCGCTGTGCTGTATGCGCATCAGGAGATGCAGGTGGTTATTCGCGCCATCAATGAATTGCGGGATGAAGTGGGTGTTGATGAGTGGCATTGGCAGGCTCCAGCCCAGAACGAGGCACTAACTTCAGCGCTAGCCGAGCAATATTCAGGTCAGATTGCAGAAGCCTATAAAATCACCGAGAAAATGATCCGCCAGGACCGTCTTGATGTATTACGGGAAGAAGCTCTGGCGAGTTTTGTTGCCGAAGAAGGTCCTGGAAGGGATGAAGTCAGTTCAGTTTTTGGAAATATTGAAAAGAAAACAGTCCGGCAGGCTGTTATTGCCGGTGAACCTCGCATCGATGGGCGTGACACAACGACGGTTCGCGGAATTCAGGTGGAAGTGGGTTTGCTTGATCGTGCTCATGGTTCAGCTTTGTTTACTCGTGGAGAAACTCAGGCGTTGGTGACCACAACCTTGGGATCTATGCGTGATGCGGCTATTATCGATGCCCTGCAGGGGTCTTATCGAGATAGTTTCATGCTCCATTACAATTTCCCTCATTATAGTGTAGGTGAAACGGGATTTTCGGGCGGTCCAAAACGTCGTGAAATCGGCCATGGTCGCCTGGCTCGTAGGGGTATTGCTGCGCTATTACCTGATTCAGAAGAATGGCCCTATACCACGCGTGTCGTATCAGAGATTACCGAGTCAAACGGGTCATCATCCATGGCTTCAGTCTGTGGAGCCAGTCTGGCTTTGATGGATGCAGGCGTGCCAATTAAAGCACCGGTTGCGGGTGTCGCCATGGGCCTGGTGAAGGAAGACGAGGGTTTTGCCGTACTGACTGACATTCTAGGAGATGAAGATCATCTTGGAGATATGGATTTTAAAGTTGCTGGCACCGACACAGGTGTGACTGCTTTGCAGATGGATATTAAGATCCAGGGTATTACAGAACAGATTATGGAGACGGCCCTTGAACAGGCCAGGACTGCCAGGCTGCATATTCTGGGCGAGATGAATAAAGTCATTGGCCGTGCAAGGGAAACTGTTTCTGATAATGCCCCGGCCATGGTCACCATGAAAGTGGATTCTGATAAAATCAGAGATGTTATTGGTAAGGGTGGAGCGACGATTCGGAGTATAACTGAGGAATCCGGTGCGTCCATTGACATAGACGACGATGGCACGATTACTATTTTTGGAGAGGGTATTGAATCCAGAGATGCGGCAGTCAGTGCCATTGAAGCCATTGTTGCGGATGCTGAAGTGGGTCAGATCTACGTAGGGAAAGTGGTTAAAATCGCTGATTTTGGTGCGTTTGTTAACATTCTTCCCGGAAAAGATGGGCTTGTACATATCTCTCAGATTGCCAACAAAAGAGTGGAGAAAGTGACAGATTACCTCTCCGAAGGGCAGGAAGTGAAAGTGATCGTGCTGGACACAGAACGAGGTCGTATCAAACTCTCCATGAAAGAAGTGCCTGCTGATGATGCCGAGAGTGAAGCGAGCGCGTCAGAGGCAAGTGAATCTGCAGCAGATACAGCCGATGCGGATGCGGTAGCTGAACCCGCTGCAGACTCTGCTACTTCGGCAGATGAAGGCGCGGTTGATACTGCAGAAGCAGAAGCAAAAGTTGAAGCCGAAGCCGAAGTAAAAGTTGAAACAGAAGACGAAGCCGAAGCCGAAGTAAAAGTAGAAACAGAACCCGAAGCAGAAGTCGAAGCAGAAACCAAACCTGCCAGCTAAATTGTGATTGGTTGAGAAGTATCGAAGGCGGTCTCGCCTTCGATACTCATTCCCTTTCTAGCAATCGCCGGCGACGGGACTATTCTTAATCAGATCATCAACCACAGTAGGATCTGCTAGTGTGCTGGTGTCGCCAAGGTTATCCAGTTCATTTTCAGCTATTTTTCTTAATATACGACGCATGATTTTGCCTGATCGAGTTTTTGGCAAGCCCGGGGCCCATTGAAGAATATCGGGTCTTGCTATAGCGCCAATTTCTGTTCGGACTAGGTCATTAAGTTCCATCATCAACGAATCGTTACCTTCGATTCCGTGCATCAAGGTGACATAAGCATAGATCCCCTGGCCCTTGACCTCATGGGGGTATCCAACGACCGCCGCTTCAGCCACCATCTCGTGTAAGACCAGAGCACTTTCCACCTCGGCTGTGCCCATTCGGTGCCCGGAAACATTGAGCACATCATCGACTCTGCCGGTAATCCAGTAATAGCCGTCTTCGTCTCGCCTGGCGCCATCTCCGGTAAAATAGTAGCCGGGATAAGTAGAATAGTAAGTTTCCATACACCGTGGGTGATCGCCATAAACGGTTCTTATCTGCCCTGGCCAGGAGTTTGCAATGGCCAGGTTACCCGAACCAGGTCCATCGAGGATGTTGCCTTCTGGGTCAAGAAGAACCGGTTGAACGCCGAAAAAAGGTCTTGTAGCCGACCCAGGTTTGAGGTCTGTAGCACCCGGTAAAGGTGTGATCATGATGCCACCGGTCTCGGTTTGCCACCAGGTATCAACAATCGGACAACGACTATCTCCGACCACATGATAATACCATTCCCAGGCTTCAGGATTGATCGGTTCACCGACAGAGCCCAATACTCTCAGACTTTGTCTGGAACATGACTGTACGAATTCGTCTCCCTGGCCCATCAGCGACCGTAATGCGGTCGGTGCTGTGTAAAAAATATTGACCTGGTGCTTGTCAACAATCTGCCAGCATCGAGATGCGTCAGGATAGGTGGGTAGTCCTTCAAACATAAGCGTAATCGCTGCGTTGGCAAGGGGTCCATAGACGATATAGGAATGCCCAGTCACCCATCCGACATCAGCTGTACACCAGTAAACATCACCTTCATGGTAGTCAAACACGTACTTGTGGGTCATAGCGGCCTGGAGTAAATACCCCCCTGTTGTGTGAAGAACGCCTTTGGGCTTACCCGTGGAGCCGGAGGTATACAGGATAAACAGCGGGTCTTCGCTGGCCATGGGTTCAGGTTCGCATAGCGCCTCTGCCATCTGGGTTTCCTGGTGATACCAGATGTCTCTGTTGTCAGCCATGTTGATGGTTCCGCCAGTGCGTTTTACCACTAGGACACTATGAACATTTGGACACCCTTCCAGGGCAATGTCAGCATTGGCTTTGAGCGGAATGGTTTTTGCGCCTCTGAGGCCTTCATCTGCTGTTATCAGCGTCTGGCAGTCCGAATCAAGGATTCGATCCTGTAGTGCTTGAGGTGAAAATCCGCCAAACACGACGCTGTGAATTGCACCGATTCTTGCGCACGCCAGCATCGCATAGGCGGCTTCTGGAATCATTGGCATATAGATGCAGACTCGGTCGCCTTTAGTTACGCCTCGGTTCTTGAGTACATTGGCAAGACGACAGACACGGTCGTGGAGTTCTGCATAGGTAATGTTAGTGGATTCGGCTGGATCGTCTCCTTCCCAGATGATAGCGGTTTGCCTTGCTTTTTCGGGTAAATGGCGGTCAATACAGTTATAGGAAGCATTGAGTATGCCGCCTGAGAACCAGTCGGCGGTGCCTTGATAAAAATCGCCCGAGCCGATATCGGTAAAAGGTTTGTACCAATCGAGAGTCTGTTCCGCTTGTTTACCCCAGAATTTGTCTGGTTCTTCAATGGACTGACGATACAACTCAAGATACTGATCATTGGATAGGTGGGTCCGGTGGTTGAGATCTGCTTTGACCTTATAGGTTTTAGCGTCGGACATAGATGGCTCCTTGATTACTTGTGTAGTTTTGCCTGGATTCAAAGCATGGATTGCTTGGGGTTATAGTAATGCCTCCCCGTCTTAATAGTCAGCATATAGTCTAGCAAAAACTGGTAGTCTTCATCGTTGTTGACCAGATCTAATTCAGATGAATTGACGATTAATAAAGGCGCTTCATCATAGTAGTGAAAAAAGCGCGTATAGGCTTCGATCAATGCATCTAGATAATGACGATCCATATTGGCTTCTCTAGGGATTCCCCGGTGTTGAATTCGATCCATCAATACTTCTGCGGGTGCTTGCAGGTAGATAACCAAGTCTGGTGCGAGAGCATCTACGGATAAATGTTCAGCGACCTTGTCGTAGAGGGCAAGTTCATCAGTTGAGAGGTTAAGTTCGGCAAATAACCGGTCCTTGTCGATAAGAAAGTCTGCCACTCTAACCGGCTTGAATATGTCTCCC
>CAZGCW010000126.1:0-11160 GCA_964524295.1 uncultured Pseudomonadales bacterium | reverse complement strand
GTCATTAGCATAGGACTCATCGATGATTTTGTCGATTGACTCAAACGAGGTCTCATCTAGTTTCATACCCGGCGCATCCGGCACCCCCCCGCCAGCGCGAAATTCCAATAATTCCACACCAGCCTGCCCCGCTTTGTATTTATAAGGCTGGCCATTGGGCACAAAAAATGTAGAACCTGCTTTCAGGGTTTGGCTTCCCATAATAATTTCACCGGCGACGACATAATACAGGCAATCCCCAAACCGCGGATGGCTATGCCTGAACAGTGGGAAGTTAGCACCAAACCAGACATGGACGAGGCTCATACCACCGGGTTTTTTCTGCACTAGCAATGGCGTTGTCGTCGTTCCAGGAATAAATGCTTTTACCATTTCCCCAATTTTCGCTCTGGCTTCACTGGCGCCATACTTTTTTGCCAAGGGTTCATGCGCGAAGCCATCTGCTGATCTATCAGCACGAATTCGATCCCTCTCCACCGGTGGTACGATTTCAGGGTTGGCATTAATTTCAAATCCACCTCGTGGGGAGATAAATTTCTTAGTGTCCACTGATGCCACCTCATCCGCTTGCTCTCTCATCCATCCTCCTCTAGCCAATACTGGCAAGTTAATTTACACCCCCCCGTTATAGATAAAGGCAATCGAGTATTGCGCTTCCACTACTCGGGCTACATTTTCTGCTGTTGCGAGCCAAAGATCGTCGGGGCTAACCCCCCTTTCGCAGACCAATCCGGCGCACACCTTAGCTGCCGTCCCTGAATACAGATGCGCTGGTCAGATGGCCCTTCGATCACGGTACCCGAAGCCCCGGCCAAAACACTGTTGGCACCCAGGTTACTAATAGGATAGGAGTCTATAGCTGAATAAGTTTGCAAAAGTAGCGGTCTACCACGATCCGAATCATTCGGCATGGACCCATGGATCATACACGCGTTATGCACGGTCACTGAACCCGCTGCTCCTTTAAGCCAGACGGCTTTATCTAATTCCAGACCTTTTATATCAGCTTCCCGCATAGCCCCGGCCCATTGATTCTGATGATCATACAAATCATAGATCGTTCCGTGATGACTACCGGGTATTACGCCCATTGGCCCCATTTCATCGTCGACGGCCGCAAGATATACGCCAATGGTAAGGGGGGAAAAATCAGTATGCGGCCAGAACTGAATATCCTGGTGCCACTTGACCTCTTCTCCTCCGGCAGACCATTTATAATTCAATTTACTATGGTGAAAACGAGCACGACCACCCAGCAGCGCACAGGCCAATTGAGCCATGGGGCCCCTGATTGCGAATTCGTAGAAAGTCGGATGCTGATCCACGGGGGAAACCAGTCGCCGTAATTTAGGCTGCTCTGCGGTGTGCCCCGGTGCAATATCAATGGCTTTGCTGGACTGCGTCAATGACCGGCTGGCTTCGACAAATTCCGTAGCCGCGGCCTTCAAGCGTTCTAGCCAGACGGGTCCGATCAGGCCGTCGAACAGCAGATAGCCGTGTTTTTCATAGCGTTCCAGCACGGCTGGATCCATGTGTAGGTCGTCCTCTAACTGCATCTTTTTATCCAACTGCTTTTTATCCAACTGCTTTTTATCCACCTGCTTTTTATCCAACTGCATGGTGAATACCCCTTTCTACCAGATCAACTAAAAGCGGGTCATATCGCTACACGGTAAACACCGACTCCTACCCTAACACCAAGCGTTCTCTATCTACTCTTTAAGCGCGATCAAACACTCAATTGCCGCCACTGGCTTCATTTCCTGCAACCAAACTAACATTTTTTTGGCGTCCCGTCGGCGGTAGTATGACCGGTTTATTCTGCTGAAAATACCGGACAAAGGCAGTCGACACCAGTTCCTCACTGACAAACTTAATATGCCCTGGAAACATATCATATCCCTCACCACCAGTAGCGGTAAAAGAGCCTGTAGCCAGGCGATAAGTTTCTTCCGCGGCAATCGCCCGACCGGAGATCGTAAGCTTAACCACCCTTTGGCCGGGCGGTTTTGACAGATCATAGTGTAGCATCAGGCCCGCATACTGCGGCAGGCCATATTCCCGGCGCAAGCCATTTTCAACGGCATTCAACAGGGTTGATCCCGACAGTTCCAATACGGTCACTTGATCCATAAAAGGAAAGGTGTTGAGTATCATCTCCCGGGTAATTTCTCCTTCAGGGAGGTCTGCTCTTATCGCCCCGGGTGTAATCATTCCGATATCCGTGTTGTATCGCTGTCTGAGAATGTCTGCGAGCAAATTGCCGATAGTCGATTCCCTGTAATAACGTCTGATCGCAACGGTATCAAGATAGCCGACCACGTCCATTAAGGACGGGTGCGCTGACCGTGCCTCAGCAATTAACTCAGCCACACCAGCATGATCGTCAAGCGACTCAGCTATCACCGGTATCAATTCACTCGAGATCAGTTGGGGTCTTGCTGTCTCGGAAAGAGAAAATTTGGCCATACCCAGATGTTTCCCCTGACCAAAAGTCTGCACAATAACGGTTCCCGTGATCGGGTGAATGGCAGGCTGCCAGAGACCGTTATCCGAATGACCGGAAACAATCAGGTCAACTCCCCGCACCGCACCAGCAAGATGATAATCATCATCGATGCCTCTTTGAACTTCCGGATCCACTTCCTTATCTGTCTGCATCGGTGCTGTTTTCCCTTGGTGGGTCAGCAAAACAACCATATCTACCTGGGGAGAAAGCGCGTCGACCCAGTATTGAGCGACCGCCAGAGGATCCCTAATCTCAAGCCCCGTACGATTGGCCTTCATCATGGTATTAACGAAAGCATCTTCTCCCATCAACCCTACCACACCGATGCTGACGCCATCGCGATGAAGAATACTGTACTGCCTGGCGAAGGGAATTTGCGTTCCGGTGTAAAAAATATTGGCATTAAGAACAGGAAATCGAGCTCGTTGCATCACCTTGCGCAGGACCTGCCAGCCATATTCAAACTCATGATTACCCAAATTGACTGCATCAAAGCCAATTTCACTATAGAGGTCAAAAACCAGTCGCCCCTGGGTGGCCTTGGATAATGAACCGGTAAACAGATCGCCAGCATCGAGCAAAAAACTCAACGGGACTTGATTGCGTTGGTTTTCAATCAGGGTCGCCAATTTAGCCAGCCCGCCTATTTCCTCGACCTCATCTAACCAAAAAGCATCGACGGGCTCATAGACACTTTCGATGTCATTGGTATAGAAAATGGTGATTTCCTTCGGCGTTGCCGGGCTTGAGAGCACCAAAACCAATGCAGTCAGTAGCACTCTGGTACTGGATCTGAACAGCGGCACTAGCCTTCTCTATCTTGTTGGGGTTTTAAAGAGGCAGCCTGAAGCGTTGCAAAGTATCCACCATCAACCGTCATTTCCACCCCATTAAGCCACTCAGTTTCCATCAGCAGGAGTAATTCCACCACTGCAGCCACATCGTCAGGTTGGCCCGCTCGCCCAGTCTGGGCCACTATCGAATCATAGTGCTCTTGTCCAAGCAATGCCCGGAAACTATCTGATAGCGGCGTTTCAGTTATCCCCGGGTTGATACAATTAACCCGTACCTGCTTTTGTTGACCTGCGACCGAAGCTAAATAAGTGTAGGCTGCGGCACATTGTTTTGATATTTTGTAGGGATCCTGCTGCCAGACTGACTGCTGCTCCACTAACCAGGCTTCTTCCTCGGCTAACGTTGTCAAAGCCAGCATGGTGGCGACCACCTTGCTGTTGTCGCGCCAGTCTCTACCGGCACTGGAGGCGACAATGAGCACCTGTCCACCCACCATCACCTTGTCCATTAACTGTTCATTAAGAAAGCGCAGCCCAAAGAAGTTCACCCGGATTACCTGACTTGGATCAGCCTCACATTGGGCTATACCAGCAACATGAATAACCGTTCTAATCGTGCCAGGCAGCAACAGGATCGCCTGCTCAATACTCGTTCTATCTGCCATATTACACACTATATTGCGGACCCCGGGTAGGGAGCAGGCATCAAGATCAAGGTTCCAAATTGTAAATTGCCTTTCAATCAAGCGGGCGACAATTGCTGCGCCGATTCCCGAAGCGCCGCCGGTTACTACAATATTTTCTGTCATAATCGCAGCATAATGGGCTAAAACCGATCAAGTCAATGCATGCTATATTGCCTGATCAATCGACTATACTGTTTTAACAGGTGACGTCAGGCACTGTTTAATTGATGTCATTGCGCAAAGAAAGCGGCCGATTGATCTGCGCCAACGGAATAAAAATTTATGACTCCACATCAGCAAGCATTGATTAAATTAACTGCTGTACAAGCCGCCACAGCACTGCGAAAACGACAAATCTCAACCGAAGAATATCTGGAAGCCTATATCGCTCAAATTGAGGCCGTCAACCCGACTATTAATGCCGTGATTACTAAAAACTACGAACGTGCAAGACACGAAGCCAGGGCGGCGCAGAGGCAACTCAACAGTTCAGGCGATTCTGCTGCGCTGTTGGGCCTGCCAATACTGATTAAGGACAATCAATTAACAGCGGACATTCGCACAACCCTGGGCAGCAAGCTATACGAGAAGCAAATACCGGTTAAAGACGCCGGTATTGTTAATCGCATAAGGCAAGCAGGCGGTATCGTGATCGGCAAGACCAATATCCCTGAGCTCAGTATCGGTGCCAACACCGTCAATGCTCTATTTGGCGCCACCTGTAATCCCTTCGCTGAATCGCTAACCTGTGGCGGGAGTTCCGGCGGTTCCGCTGCCGCCATCGCGACCAACATGGCCGCTCTGGCTACCGGCTCAGACCACGGTGGTAGTTTAAGAATTCCGGCCAGTTTCTGTGGCGTGGTGGGCTTTCGTGCAACACCAGGGATCGTGCCCAACGAAGAGAGAACCCTCAGCCAGACTAATTACAGTGTGCAGGGCCCCATCGCTCGCAGTGTCGCTGATGCAGGATTGTTACTCTCCGTCATGGCTGAAAGAGATCGCAGTGCTCTAGATGACCCCATGGTCTTCCCATTTGATAGCAGTCAATTCAACCCTTTACCCGAACTAGACCCTGGACAATTACGGGTCGCTTACAGTGAGGATTTAGGCGGTTTACCAATAGAAACGGAAATCCGAGATCTTTTTCGTAACAAGCTACACCAAATGAGCCCTCTTTTTCACTGCTGTGAAGACCACCCAATCGATCTGACCGAGGCACCAGCAACCGACTGGGCATTGCGCCAGGATGTATTTGCAACCCAATACTTTGACCAACGAGATCTCTGGGGAAGTGAAATGAACCCGAATGTCGTATCTACTTTCGATGCGGCACTGACGACTCCGCTGCTCGATGTCGCCAAGGCTAGGCGAAAACAAATCGAACTGTATCGCCAATTTACCCCGATATTCGATGATTTTGACCTGCTGATTACGCCGGGGGTCAGTATTATGCCATTTCCATGGACTCAGTCGTATCCCCATCAAATAGACGGTCAAGCCGTAGCCAACTATATGGGTTGGCTGGGTCTGTCTTCTTCCCTGACTGTGATTGGTCACCCGGTCGTTGCCATCCCTTGCGGACTGGATAATCAGGGAACCCCATTTGGCCTCCAGCTCGTCGGTAAGCCCTTTGAGGATGTTAAATTACTGGCAATGGCCCAGGCCATTGAAACTGCACTCAATGGCATACCGGCTTTAAACAAGCCACTGAGCCCCTACAGCCATTGAGCGTTCAGATGCAATCCTTCAAGCTGAAAACTGGAACCCGGTGTAACCATTTTCAACGATCTGGTCGCAGATTTCCCGATAGGGTCCTACACCTGCAGCATAAGGCATAAACACCCGGGGCTTACCTTTAACATTGGCACCGAGGTACCACGACCCGCCTTTGGGAAAAAGAGTCCCATTGGCCACATCGTTAACATGGTCAACCCACTGGTGCTGCGCTGATGCCTCCGCTGCAACACATCTAAAACCATTATCGCCCATGTAGGTTATACAGTCTGTAATCCAGTCTACATGCTGTTCAATTGAAACCAGCATGTTCGACAGTACCGATGGGCTTCCAGGCCCGGTTACCGTGAACAGATTAGGAAACCCATTAACCGACAGGCCCAGATAGCTTTTCGGCCCCTCTGACCACGCATCACGGAGTCTCATTCCACCCTCACCCATAATATTCATACCCAGTAAAGCGCCCGTCATGGCATCGAAGCCGGTGGCGAGCACCAACGTATCGAGTTCAACGAATTCAGAAACCGTCTGAATGCCGTTTTCTGTAATTTTATCGATGGGCGACTTTAGCAGGTCCAACAACCTGACATGAGTGCGGTTGTATGTTTCGAAATAATCAATGTCAACGCAGATCCGACGTGTTCCTATAGGATGATTAGTGGGACACAACGCCGCCGCGGTTTCGGGGTCGTTAACTATTTCCTTAATTTTATTGTGAACAAATTGCTGCACAAACTGGTTCGCCGATTCGTTCATCATGGTATCGCCTATGGCTGCCATGAAGATCGCACCACCTCGCTCCCAGGCGGCTTGCAGCAATTGTTCAGCCTGCCGGTCATCAATGGCTTCCATCAAAATGGGTTCACGGGCTTCTGCCAAGGGCTCTATATCAAGGTCACCGAAACCTGAGCCGATGCCTTTTTGATGATTTTCTCGGTGCGACCGATAATGGGTCTTGAACTGGTCCACCCAGTCGAGGTCCAGCAAACTATTTTTAGCTGGCACACTAAAATTAGGGGTTCGCTGGAATACCGTTAGTTTTTCTGCAGAGTCGGCTATGACGGGTATCGCCTGAATCGCGGAGGAGCCAGTGCCTATAATGCCTACCCGCTGACCACTAAAAGTCACTTCCTGGTGTGGCCATTGACTGGCCTGATACCGGTTTCCAGCAAAAGAATCCAGACCGTCAATGGCCGGTAATTGGGGAACCGAAAGACAGCCTGTCGCCATAATGCAGAACTGAGCAATCGCGTTATCACCCCGCTCAGTGGTCACGCTCCAGTGTCGGCCTTGCTCGTTCCACTTAACCGAATTGACGCGACAGCCAAAGCGAATATCACGAAGTAGGTCAAAACGCTCGGCCACGTGTTGTGCATACTGGAGTATTTCAGGTTGAGGAGAATACCGTTCTGACCATTGCCATTCCTGCTCCAACTCCTCGGAAAAACCGAAAGAATAAGCCAGGCTTTCAGCATCACAGCGAGCGCCAGGATAACGATTCCAATACCAGGTACCACCCACGTCATCGGCCTGTTCATAGACACGCGCTGTCAGGCCAAGCCCTCTAAGACGATGCAGCATGTAAAGACCTGCAAATCCAGCACCGACGATGACAGCATCAAAAGACTCTTCACTATTCATAGACCTATCCACGTCTGTTAAAACCACAATGCAAAGCAACCATTAGGCTACTGAAGATAAAAGAAGCCGCGGTTGATATCAACTCATAGTGTCAACAATGAGCGGCAACCATGAGTGGCAACCATAAATGGCAAGAAATACCGCCGGATATAGACGCGAAACCGATAAGAGCGCCAACATCCCAAAAGACCCTGGCCCATTGGATTCGATTACTTTGAATCACAACCGCGACCCATAATATCTTGCACTTAACAACCGAATGGACCCGCTCTAGCTTTGGATAACCACTCACGCATGAGTGTTCAACGTCATATCAGTCGCGCTGGCGACAGGGAGGATAATGCATTAGGCTGTCACAATGACAATTTGTATGCTCTAAAAGGAGTTTACAAACAACGGTTTCCAGAATTAATATCAGGCTCGAGATGGCGGACGACGCAACCCGAAGTACAACTAGAATTTTGCAATGTTAAATCCAGTAACAACGATTACACTCTTGATATGCCTATCCCTAGCAGTAACCGCGCCTGAACAATCTATTGCTGAGACCACTCCGAATGTGGTCAAACTCAAAATCTCTAACGAGATTAAAGAACGCATTGCAGCACTACCTGATCAATACCAGAATTTTCTTCTCAGCGACCGAATTTTTTTCATCAGTGTGCCCCGGGCGGAACTTATCGAACGTTTAGAAGGAAAATCCGTTGAAGAGCTCGAACAGATACTAGAGGAACTCATCTGGCTGGACAGTAAACTCACAATAAGAACAAGCACCGATTCGAGCCAGGTCAACCAGCAGAATCTCAATCAGATCAATGAGAGCCTGGACCGCTTTATAGCCGACTAATAGCCGACTAGACGGTCTCTCCCCTAACCGGACGGCCCATTCTGGCCAGACCATAATTAACCACTGCACGCTTTAGTGAACTTAACCGCTGCGGCAGAATCAACATCAAGGGCGTCATTAACAAGGTCAGTACTGTGGCAAAAGTTAACCCGTAGACGATGCTGCTTGCCAGCTTAACCCAGTAGGCGGAAACGTGTCCCCCATAGACTATGGTACGGTTAATCAGATCAATACTGACATTGCTTGCCAGCGGAAGCAGGCCAAGGATGGTCGTCGCCGTCGTTAAAAACACGGGCCTGAGCCTTTGTGCGCCAGTCCTGACGATCACTTCCCTGAGGGGCATGCGCGGATTATCCCTGCGCAGGACATTATAGGTATCGATCAGAACGATATTATTGTTCACGACAATTCCCGCTAATGCGACGATACCAATCCCGGTAAGAATCGTGCTGAAGGTCTGATTAAAAACAAGTAACCCAAGCAAAACTCCAGCAGTCGACATAACGACTGCGGAGAGAATCATAAAAGCCTGGTAGAAACTGTTAAACTGCGTGACTAAAAGCACAAACATCAACAGCAGTGCCATCACAAATGCAAAGCCTACAAACCGCATCGATTCGTCCTGCTCTTCAGCGGCACCGCGAAAATTGACCCGTACACCGCTAAAATTCTGCCGATCAATCCAGTTCTGAATTTCCGTTACCTTGCTATCCGCTATAATTCCGGGAAGCACATTTGCCCTGATCGTCATTATATAACTACCATCCACTCTAACGATGGTATCCAATTTCGATTTAGCTCGCCGCTCAACAAAATGACTGATTGGCACTGCACCGCTAGAAGAAGGTAGCCTAAGCTGGTCTAGCATCTGCAGATTACGCTCTGATGTCGGATATCTGAGCCGGATTTCGACTTCTTCTATGGCATCATCAGGTCTGTATTCACCCAAATAAAGACCATTGGTGATCAATTGTACAGCGCTACCGACTTCACTGACATTGACATTGAATTCGGCCGCTTTGGCACGATCAACAACCAGTTCCCATTCTATGCCCGGCAGGACCCGTGTATCCTCTACATCGCGGAGATCCTGCTGCTGATCCAGATGAGCCCTGATCGCTTCCACGACCGGCTCAAGATTATTTCTGAATTTTGATGCGATCTGAATCTGTATATCTTTTCCCACACTCGGACCATATTCCTGTTCGGCTATCTCCGTGTTAATACCCACCAGGTTAATTAGCCGCAGGCGTGCTTTCTCAAGAATTTCAGCGCTGGTTGTTCCAACACTTCGGGCGTTTTCGAAGTCCATAAAAACGGTGCCAATCAGATCAACCGGTGCGCTGCCACGACCAAATATACTGGCACCACCGCCGGTTCTGGTACTGGTAAAATAAGTATCTACGCCCTTCAAAGGCATAAGCGCCTGCTCTGCTTCCAGAACATAATCACGAATTTCAGTTTTTGAGAAATTGCCTCTGGCGCTGACATTCACCCGCCCATAAGTAGGCTCAGTGTCCGTGAAAAATATGTATCCAGCACCGTATTCACCATAAACCCTGAATATCAACACCAGAACCATCAATGTCGCAAGAATTACGGTGATCGGGTATTTCAGCAGCCAATCCAAAAAATTGACGTATTTCCCGGTCAATCCAGGCACCTCGTTGAGATCACCATGTTCAAGCCTTGCCAGGTGATCTCGTTGAGACGGCTCCATAGAACCTGCTTTTCCGAAAAGCGAACCTAGCGTCGGTCCGAATACCAACGCATAAAGGAGAGAACCGCTGAGTACCGCAAATACTGTAATAGGAAGATACATCATGAACTGCCCTGACACCCCGGGCCAGAAAAACAGCGGTAGGAAAGCGGCCAGCGTGGTGGCCGTACTCGCAAGCACGGGCCAGAGCATACGCTGTGCAGAAACCAGATAAGCCTGACTTCGGTTCATCCCTTCAATCATTTTTCGGTCAGCAAATTCAACGACCACGATAGCACCATCAATGAGCATACCGAGGCCAAGCAACATGCCAAACATCACCATAAAATTGAACGAGAGTCCCATTAACTGCAGAACCATCAACCCAAACAAAAAAGACGCGGGTACCGCCATTCCAACCAGGATGCCAGAACGAAGCCCCAATGTCGCAACAACCAGTGTCATCACCAAAGCCATCGCCGTGACAATATTCCCCTGTAATTCTGTCACCTGCTGCTTGGCAAAAGGGGCTTGATCCTGACTGTATATAATATCGACTTCCGGAGGGTAATCAGCCGTTAATTCGCCCACTAATCGCCTGACTTTTTCGTTCATATTGATGATATTCATGCCCGGACGGCGCAATACCTCAACCGTAATCGCGGGCGTGCCATTGACCCGTGTATAAGTTTCACGATCCTGAAACGTACGCCTAATTTCTGCTACTTTATCAAGCGTAACCACGGTATCACCCCGGGCTTTTATCGGCAGATCAAATACATCATTACGGGTTTCGATTAGCCCTGGCACCTTTACGGAGAACCGGCCTTGGCCGGTATCCATCGCTCCGGCTGCAATCAAACGATTGTTGTTCCTGACTGCACTGAACATTTCCTGCTGGGAAATTTGGTAATACTCCAATTGAATTGGATCTATAACCGCTTCTAGTAGCTCCTCGCGATGACCCGATAGTCGCGCCTCGAGTACTTCAGTCAGGCTTTCCAGGTCGTATTTTAATTCCACCGCGCGGGCATAGAGTTCCCGCTCAGGTACCGTGCTCGAGGCCAGGCTAATCGCCAAAACAGGCTGCTCGGACAGGGTAATGGCTTTGATAATAGGCTCTTCTGTCGTAGCAGGAATCTCAGCCTGGGCCCGATCTACGGCGGCCCTGACCTCAGCTATGGCCGCGTCTGAGTCAAAATCAATATCAAACTCTAAAATCAGGTTAGCAACACCCTCCTGGGACGTCC
>CAZGCW010000125.1:227-11163 GCA_964524295.1 uncultured Pseudomonadales bacterium | reverse complement strand
GCCTTGCCGCTTATAGGAAAAATAGGCGAGGTGTCTGGTTTTAGAGGCTTGATTGGCGAGTCCACGGTGCATTATTCGATCATCAAAGATCAGGCAGGAGCCTGCGCTCATAGCTCTTGAGTGACGGACAGGTGTGGTTTGTTCAGGGGCGGTTTTCAGCATGGCGGGTGAGGTGCTGGCGTGCTGGTATAGCAGTTGATCCACTAACAGTGTCTGGTTCGCCAAGTGATTAGTAAGCTGGTGCGAACCACAGGCAAGTTCGGTCGGGCCCATCACTATGGGGATATCCGTTAATGCTACGAACAGGTTAATCGCGTGAGGGGATGTATGTTCGGCTGTCTCGTGAGGTGAATCTATGTGCCAGAATTGTGCCTCACTACCCGGTTCAGAAGAGACGACCCCACTGAATGCGTGCTCGGCGTTTTCGCCTAGAACCGCAGTGATAAGTGGCCACCATGGCATCTCGTTGTGATCGACTGAAAATTGCTCCGGAGTGATGGGTACATCCCATCGGCCAGGTGAGCGCTGTACGATTTCCCTGTAGCCGGCACGGCTGCCAATCCCGATCTGTCTTTTTCCCAGGGTATGTTTGATGTCAGCTGCAATCTCGCGAGACACGGATAACAGCTGTGCCGTTAAGGCAGGTTCACAGAAGTTGTCTAAGTAGGAAAAACCGTCATATTCCAGTTGCTGGAGGATCGATTCATTATTCTGTGGGAGGGTATGTTGCACTTCGACCTCATGATTTTGGATGATTCAGGCTGCCAATGTTTATCGAGATTCTCCCTGAGAACCAGCGTATCCCTGCCTTCTGACTGAATGCTCGATTAGTTTGGAAGCCGATTTTCGGCTATTTTCTAGTGTAAAGCCATCAATGCTGCCAGAAATAATCAATACGCACTCTAGGGAGGGTTTTTGTCAGCAGGCAGGTCGTGTCAGTTTATATTGGCCTCTTGAACCAGTTATGGGTACGCTGTTGGTTAAGCGATGCCGATATTCTGTTGAAGTAAAATGCAGTGGCAAGGGTCAATGGATTGAAAGCAATCCTAGCCAAGAATAGATCGTTCGGCAGTCCAGGAATTAACGTATACCGTTATACCAACTAAACTAATTGGGTTATAACAACGGCAATAGTAGGGGAGTTAAATGCAGGAATTTTCTGATCGTGTTGCAGTGATAACGGGAGCCGCAAGCGGCATTGGTCTGGGTATGGCGCGCGCGTTCGCAGCCAGGGGTATGCATCTGGTATTGGCGGATCTTGACCCGGCTGCACTTGACCGGGCGCTTGCCGAGTTTAGTGATGCTGGCGTGCAGGCAGTAGCCCAGGGTTGTGATGTCTCGAAATTAGATCAGGTTGAAGCGCTGGCTGCTAAAGCCATCGATACATTTGGTCAGGTCCATGTGATGTGTAATAACGCTGGTGTAGGAATTCCAACTTCGGCCCGCAATATGAAACTGGCGGACTGGCAATGGATTATTGATGTGGATCTCTGGGGGCCTATTTACGGTGTTAAGGTATTTTTACCGCTGATAGAGGCAGCAGGCGAAGGACACATCAATGCCACCTCCTCCATGGCGGGGCTGATCTCCAGCCAGATGATGGGTGCCTACAATGTGGCTAAACATGGGGTGGTTGCGCTTATGGCCGCGACGGAACGTGAACTCCGTTCGAAAAAGAGTCCGATTACTGCCTCGGTACTCTGTCCGGGGCCGATCAACACGAATATCAGCCGTAATTCCGTTGAATTCCGCCCTGGTAAAGCTAAACCGAAAGTGGATGGTGAAAAATCAGCCAAGATGGCTAAAAATATTCAGGCTGGCCTGGAACAGGGCATGGATCCCAACGAAGTCGGCGAGTTAGTGGCCTCAGCGATTGCCGAGAACAAGTTCTGGATCTTGACCCATCCGCGATGGGCAAAAGGAGTGCAGAATCAGCTGGATGCCCTGCGGGAGGATCAGACCCTGACGCGTGCCTGAAGTCCAGGTGTCCACCGGGTCTCTAGGGCCTGATGAGGAGCCGGCCCTATTCAGTTAATCACGCCCGTGGCATAAGCCATTGCGATTTCCTCTTCTGTCATGCCCAGTTCAGTTAATACTTCAAAACTGTGCTGGCCAAGCATGGGTGCAGGTGTACGAGGACCGTTGTCATAACCGGCGATTTTGTATTGATGACCGGCATAAGGTATGTTCCCCATCGCCTCATGGTCCTGGTATCGGTAGAAATCACGGTGTTGATATTGCCTGTCTACCAGTAAATCACTGCTGCGCTGCACCATCCCAGCAGGCACACCGGCCAACTGCAGTTTTTGCATGACCTCTGGTGCCGAACGAAGCTGCGTCCATTGGCTGATAACCGCGTCGATTTCGTCGTGGTTCTTGAGTCGGTCAGGCAGAGTGACAACCTTGCCTGGCTGGTAATCGATTTCTCTGCAGAGCGCTTGCCACTGTGTATCGTTGTCAATGCCGATGGCACACCACTGGTCATCTCCTGCACAGGGATAACAACCTTGTGGCGCTGCACTGTGGCTGCGATTGCCCAGTCTTGAGGCAGATGTTTGATTTATCTGCAGGTCGAGTAGCTCTGGCGCCAGGAAGTGAAGCGATGTTTCAATCTGGGCCACATCAATAAAACAACCGCGGCCAGTCCGGCGTCGATAATCCAGTGCCGCTGCCAGCAATATCGAGATAAACCTGGGTGCGATGGTATCGGTGTAGGCGACCCATGGACCACTGGGTTTTTTATCTGGCCAGCCCGTGACTTCATAGAAACCTGCCAGGGCTGCAGCATGATAACCATAACCGGCAAGTTGTGCTGCCGGTCCAGTTTGGCCCATGAGACAAGTGCTGATCATGATGATTTCGGGATTGAGTTTGCGTACTTCCTCGTAACCAAGGCCCATGCGGCCAATGGCTCCGGGAGCAAAACTTTCGATCATGACATCGGATTCGGTAATGAGTTTACGGGCAATATCGATCGCTTCGCCTGACTTCATATCAAGGGTTAAACTCTTCTTTGACGTGTTGAAATTACCAAAAAACTGGGAATGGTTAAGATCGGGTTCACCTGCAAAGGGGACGCCTGCTCTGAGTACGTCCGGTCTGCTCGCTGATTCGACCCTGACTACCGATGCGCCATGATCTGCAAGGTATTTTGCGGAGATCGGGCCGACGCCTACCCAGGAGAAGTCAGCCACCTTAATTCCCGTAAAGGGTAATGCGGTCGGCTCTTGTGTCGGTGGGTAAGGCTTGGGGGTTGCCGGCTGGCGCAACCACTGGAGAATCTCAGTGCTGTGTTGACCTAATTCTGGTGCCGGGTAACGTACCGATAGGGGCGAGGATGAAGCTTTACACCATAAACCAGCCGTGCGAGCGCTTTGACCATCCGGTAATGTTTGGCCTAGCCAGTAGTCTCTTTCCTGCAGGTGCTGCAGCGCGAGTAATTCATCCAAGGTGTTTACCGGTGCCAGTGTAATACCCTGTTTGAGACCAAACTGATACAGTTCCTGTTTGCTATGCCGGGCAAAAAACTGCTGGCAGATTTCTGTGCCCCTTTTTAAATTAATTGGCTGGGCATTGGGATCTCTAATGCTTAGGTCGTATTCAGCCCAGTTGATGTGACGATAACTTTCATCAATAACACCATCTTCAATCATCCAGGACATGCACCCCAAAATCACTTTGGAATGAGGCAGCGCAACGATGTAACCATCTGAGGTTGGGTGCACGAGTTCAACGGGATTGGTCATGTTGCTCATAAAGGAACCGGATCGCTCGAAATCGTATCCTTGAATAGCATGTGCATCCATGCCGTTGAGCATGGTCCAGGTCATGGTGCATTGGGCAGAGACATCGACGAATTGTGCCTCACCCGTCTTGTGCATCCGGTGCAAAGCGGCCATCGCTCCGGCGGCCGACTCTACCCCGGTATGGCGCCAGACCTGGGGAACTGAAACTCTTACCGGGGCCCGCTCAGGTATTCCTTGTAGCGAGACTGGCCCCGCCATAGCGGCGATGACGAGATCGTTGCTAGAGAGCCCAGCGTGGGGACCATCATGCCCAAATGGCGATATATTGACGTAAACAATACGTGGATTGATAACGCTGGTCTCTGCAAAGCTAATGTTGAATTGATCAGACTCTGCTCTGGGGTCCGATACAAAGATAAAGTCTGCCCGCCGAATGAGTTCTTGCAGGTCAGTTTTACCCGCTGCTGTGGTTGGATCCAGAACGATGGAGCGCTTGTTCCGATTAAAAGCGATGAACTGCAGGCTCTGCATGTCCTTGGCTGCGTTTTCCATAAACGGTCCGCAGCGTCTGGCTGCTGAACCATGAATTCCTTCAATGCGTATCACATCGGCACCGAGGTCGCCCAGTAACATAGGGCCGATTTCACCCCGCTCATCCGTTAGGTCCAGCACAACATAGTTTTCTAACAAATCAATTCCTTTTTCTGATGCTCAGTCCTCGTTCCACTGCGGCGGTCCTGCTGCAACCGCAACTCATCGATAGTGTACCTATTATTTTGGGAACTGGGTGAATCTATCCATCATTGTTTAAAGCAGAATCGTTTAAAGCAGAATCGAAACACGACTTGATTAGCCCCTATAGAGTCGGGCCTCCATTGCAGTTAGGGCCTGCCGGATCGATAAAGGATTCTAATGCTTTAAGGGACGGCTGGGCATTGGCTATGGTTGTGGTTCTGAAGTGGGCGAGTGGTGACTCCTCCTCGGGTAGCCTCTCATTAGGGTATCCTGAGTCTTCGCTTAAAGCAGCACTCCGTAATTATGAAAAACGACTTTTCTGCTTTAGCGCTTCTGCTGGATTAGCTCGAATCGTCAGCCTGTCTCAATTATGGGTTCTCTGAGTTGCCGGGTTGTGCTTAACTTGGACCCATGCGACAGGTTTCATGGCGAATAAGACTGGCCTTTGGTGTAGGGCAATTACCCGAAGGGATAAAGTCTGCCGCCTTCGGTTTCTTTCTGCTGTTTTATTACAATCAGGTTCTCGGTCTGTCCGGGACATTGTCTGGCTTGGCTATTTTTATTGCCTTGCTGATAGATGCGATTAGTGATCCATTGGTGGGTTCCCTGTCTGACGTCACTCGTTCTCGATGGGGTAGACGGCATCCCTACATGTATCTAGCGGCGATTCCTTTTGCCGCTTCTTTCTATTTTCTGTTTGCGCCTCCATCAGGTTTGGAGGAGATGGCCTTGTTCTGGTGGCTGACCTTGTTTTCAATATTGACCCGAACGTTTATGACTTTCTATTCGGTCCCACATATGTCACTCGGTGCTGAACTCACTAGTGACTATGACGAACGGACGGTCCTATCCTCGGTTCGCATGGTGCTACAACTGTTAGGTATGTTTGCAGTACTCATTGGTGGTCCATTGGTTTTTTTTGAGGCCACGCCCGAATTCGAAAATGGTCAGCTAAACCCGGATGCCTACCCACCTTTTGCCCTGGCCGGATTTTTCATCATGGTGACAGGGGTATGGGTATCAGCGCTGGGAACGCATAGTGAGATTCCCAATTTACCGCAACCAGGAGCGGACGATGTTTTCTCTCCTGCGCTCATGGTACGGGACATGGCGCGCGCGTTCCTGATTCCATCCTTTGCCTCAGTCGTATTGGCTTCAATTATTGCCGGTATGAGTCAGGGTATGGTTCAAGCGCTGATTATCTATACGGGAACCTATTTTTTTGAACTCTCATCTAATGAAATAACGTTGCTTTTTACCGGTGGCGTTGTTGGCGTGGTCAGCGGCGCCCTTCTGACCAGTCCGCTTTCCAGATTTATAAAAGAAAAAAAGCATCTCTATATTGCTGGTCATTGCTGGTATGCCGTGTTTACGTCCTACGTTATTATCCTGCGGTTGCTTGACCTTCTGCCTCCGAATGGAGATCCCCTGATCGCGCCCTTGTATATTATCAGCGGCGCGATCTCAGGACTGGGACTTGGCGCGGCGGTTCCACTTGGCTCATCGATGATTGCCGATATCACCGATGAACATGAACGGCGTCATGGTAGAAGACAAGAGGGGATTTATTATGCTGCTGCTTCATTCGCTGGGAAAGCCATCGCTGGTTCAGGGGCGATTTTTGCGGGCCTTATCATTGATTTTGCCGGTATCCCACCGGGGGCTGACCCAGCCACGGTGTCAGCTGATGCGGTTAATCGGTTTGGCTGGGCGCTCGGTCCAGCTGTGATTATTCTGACGGCGATGGCGGTCGTCTGCATTAGTTTCTATGGGATCAGTAGAGCACGTCACAAAGAGATTCTGGCGGAATTGAAAACGCTTAGGTGAATGGAGAAAACCTAACCCGACTTAAGAGTAGTCCAGGACAGGGTGCTAGATTGAGCTTCAGTAGGCTGGTGAACGCAGCAGCAGTATTGAATCATGCCAATGAGAGATGCCCGGGGACAGGCCCCTTAGATTGGCTTTGGAGGAATTAAAATGATAACGACCGGTTTTGCGTTTATCGCCGTGATCTGTGGCTTATGCGGTTTCCTGGTCTGGATTGAACAGCAATATCCAAGTGTCGTGTTTCGCTGGTTTCCCAGCGTGGTACTGGTAATGTTTGGTTCAATGACGATGTATACATTGGGTTTCTGGGAGATGACCAGCGAAGTGCAAAGCACCCGGTCGGAGGTTAGAGATAACTTGATTCCAGCGATGCTTTTTTTAATGGCGATTAAGTTTGACCTCAGGGTGATCAGTAAACTTGGCGCCAGGCTAGTGGCCCTGCTACTGGGGTCAACTGCCTCGGTGATGATGGCTTTTATTATTGTCCAGCAGTTCATGGGTCAAGCCCTGGGAGCTGAGACGTCCCTGACTTTTGGCGTTATGGCAGCAGGTTGGACCGGCGGTACTCAGAATTTTGTCGCCGTGAAGGAAGCATTGCATGTGAGCGATGCTGCTATGACCTATACGCTCCTGATGGGGGCGCTTTGTTATTCAGTCTGGCTGGTTATTCTAATAGCCCTGAAACCGTTTAAGGCCCGATTCAATGATTTTTTGAAAGCCGATAACCTGGGTTTGGATAAGGTGCTTGATGAATTAAAAGACGCCAGCACGACAGCAAACCCGGATTTTCAGGCTTTGATGCTGATGTTTGGATTGTCTCTGGGCGTGGCTTCACTGTCACACACCCTGGGCGGCTTGGCAGCCTCACTGGGTTTTCTGAATTCGATGGTCTGGGCCATTCTGGTTGCCTCGCTGGCGGGGATGATTCTGGCGCCGACGAAATTGGGCAAACTGTGCGGTAGTTATGAGTTATCCAGCATGATGTTGTACATCATTGTCGCCCTTATTGGTGCAGAAGTTAATTTGACGGCCATTACTCAGGCGCCTGGATACATTCTTGCCGGGTTCATGATTCTGGCTATTCATGGTGCCTTGGTCCTGCTAATGGGTCGGCTATTGAAGCTTAATTTACATATCTGCTGTATTGCCTCTATCGCCAACATAGGTAGCGCCTCATCGGCGACTATCGTGGCGGCTGCCTATGATAAAAACCTGGTGCCTATTGCGATTATCATGTCTCTGGTGGGTTCGATGCTGGGTTCGTTTGTGGGTTTAATGGTGAGTGAAATCCTCGTAGGGTTAAGCTGAAGCCGGAATCGGGTTAGCCTTTTGAATTACGTTCCCACCAGACGCTTTCTTAAACGAAATTCAAGCCTAGGGCTTCAAACTGAATTCGATGCCTGTGGCTGGATTTGCCTGCAGGTAAGGCGGGAATGGGTCTTATTCGTATTTGAGATGCTCTCTGGCGACTTCAATGTCGCAGGGCGAATGCACAAATTCCCGGTCTCTTTTCTTGTCATAGACGCCGTAGAGTCGAAACGGCTTGTCGAGGTAGACAGGATCTTCAACTAAGATCGAAACCTGCATGCGCAGCCCACCATTAGTCAACCGATAACGTTCTAATACTCGTTTTTTATCACTGGAATCAATGCCTTCTGCAATGCCCCAGGTCGTTGCCAGGAAGTGGGTGGTGTCTACGACCAATACTTGGCCGGCTTCCTCGAAGTGGCCGACTGATAATCCAAGAATGCTGGGTTTTTGGTCAGGCACCTGATCAGCGTTCAGGTAGATTGTCCTATGTTCCTCATCGATAATGGCCTGTTCCTTCTCAATCTCTATCCGATCAGCGAACCGTTTCCACCGATAGCCGTATACATACAGGGCCAGGGTAGGTAGGCCACGGCTCTGGCATTGCAGGTCCGGATCCACTGAAGGGTCAAACTGTTCCAGCATTTCCTTACCTTGAGTGGAGAGGGCATAACGACTGTAGTCAGGCGAGCCACTGACAAGCACACTGAGCAGGGAACGTTCGTAGGCCCAATTACCAGAAAAGTCCGTGGAAGGCTGTATCGGTTTGTTGGACGCAGGGTTCAATCTTTTGCCATTGGGGGCTGACTTGAAGGGATAGAAGTGTTTTCCATCGTCGCGGATAAAATGGTCTATCAGACCATTTTTTATGGTTGATTTTCTATTTGGGCTGAAGACAGCTGTGACGTGATCACCGACTTGAATAGAATCTCTGCGCCAGCCGTGGTTCAGCATGCCTGATATAGAGTGTCCTTCAAGCACCCATGTCCCAGTTTTACCGTGTTTATCCGTTCCCGAGACGCTGATAAAAATATGTGGGTTTCTCCAGGTGAGCTCGTCGACGATACCCGTTATTTCCGTTTTTCTGTTGAGGTCCACTGCGGCTCTTGAATGATGTGCGAGACTGCCAGAATGAAACAGCAGTACGGCAATAAGGCATATAATTCTCAATAGCATAATCGCTCCAGTTGACCGCACTGACTGCCAGTGATGATCAGGTTTTGTTCTCATAGTAGGTGTTTCATGAGGGCTCAACAACTGCTTTGAGTGATTGAAATTGAAGCTGAAAGCCCTATTTAAAGCTGACCTCAATTGAACCGAAATCCCCGTAATCGGCATAAATACGATCTCCTGCGCTCACGGCGATGGGTCTGGTGAAAGACCCAGAAAGAATAACCTGTCCGGGTTCAAGGCCAATACCATGTGCAGCAAAACGCTTGCACACCCATCGGATGCCATGGCCGGGATGTCCCATGACAGCAGCACCAAGGCCGGTGTCTTCAATGTCATCATTGAGGTGGAGGGCAGCACCTGCCCATTTGAGGTCGATATCCTGGGGTGCCACTTTTTCGCCGCCGCAGATGATGCCGGCATTGGCGGCATTGTCAGCGATCGTGTCAAAGACATTTCGGGTATAACCGGTTTCCGGGTCGACCCGAAGGCTACGTGCTGAAATCAGCTCCAGCGCGGGTTGTACGTAGGCGGTCGCACTCATGACTTCTTCGAGAGAAACGTCGGTGCCCGAGAGTGGTTTGTTCAATACAAAAGCAAATTCACATTCAATTCTCGGGTCCAGGAAAGCTTGCGCAGAGATTGCAGCACCATTAGGGAAGTTCATGGCATCGGTCAGAACGCCATAGTCCGGCGTATCGATATTCATGGCCAGCTGCATGGTTCGGGAGGTGAGACCAATTTTATAGCCAATCACTTTTTCACCGTCTTCTAACTTGCGGTCAACCCAGTGTTTCTGGATGGCGTAAGCATCCTCCATGTCCATGTCGAAGGACAGGGTCAGTGCCCTAATTTGTTGCTGCGTCTTCTCCGCCTGATAGAGGCGGTTTGATGCGTCTTCAATCTGCGTTTGAGTCAGCATGTTAAAAGTTCCTGTGATTAAATTTGACTTGCTCTTCTAGTTCCCGCATTTCAAAAGACACAGTCACTTCCTGTTGGGCCATGAGTGGTGCCAGGTGGTCGAGCATAATTTGCCAGAATGCTTCACCTGCCTGCATACGGGTTTGTAGATCACGACCCCGGCCAATTTTCATGCTGAGATTGATAAAACCCTTTTCCGGGTCACCATCACCGACGCGGAAATGATCGCATTTCATTGCCCGGCTTCTGATTCCAGACAGGGGGAAGAGTTTATTTTCTGCTGCTTTTTCATGCATCTTCTGCATCAGCCCCGGGAGATTCAATAACGGTTCTGACAGGTTGGCCGAGTATTCATAGATGAAATGCGCCATCACTAAAGTACCGGGAATTCAACATTGATCTGGCCTGTTCCTGAACTGCCAAAGTAGGGGCTGATGACCTTGGCTTTAGCTTTATACTCATTCCAGCCCAGTGCGCCCAGTAACATCGCCGTATCGTGCATGAAGCCCTCACCATGGCACTTGTCTGCGTACTCGGGTAAAAGGTCCGTGAAACGCTGCCATTCAGCATTTTCCCACATGGAGATAACCCGCTGATCGAATTCTTCCAGGAAGGGTGACCAGACTTTATGCAGGAAATCATCGGCGGTGCCATTTTGGGCAAATCGGTGTGACAGTGAACCCGAGGCAAATATGGCGACCTTGCCATCATATTTGTCGTCGATGGCGGTTCTGAGGGCCCGGCCTAATCTAGCGCTTTCGTCGAGGTTATGGACGGCGAGCAAAGCTGCTATAGAGACGACTTTGAAGTGCCTGTCTTCATTCATATAACGCATGGGCACCAGCGTGCCATATTCCAGATTGAGACTGGTGCTGTCGTGGGCTCGGGTATGTACGCCGGCTTCTGTGGCCGCTTCAGCTATCAGGTGCCCGAGTTCTGGGTTACCGTCATATTCATAGGGCAGGTTTTTGATAAAGTGCGGTAGTTCATTGCTGGTATAGATTCCTTTGAAGTGGGCTGCATTATTAATGTGATAACCGGAGTTCACCAACCAGTGTGTATCGAATACAACGATGGTATCGACACCGAGTTCTCGGCACCGTTTTGAGATATGGTGATGACCTTCGATGGCGTGATCGCGGCACCCCTTATGGGGCCCGTCCAACTCCGATAGATACATTGACGGTACGTGGGTGATTTTTGCCGCCAGAACCAGTTCGCCCATGTCA
>CAZGCW010000125.1:0-217 GCA_964524295.1 uncultured Pseudomonadales bacterium | reverse complement strand
CCATGGTGAGTCTCCTTAACGACCAAGCACTGGCACATTGTGAAGATCGTGTGCGACACACACGTTCTTCGTTTCCATATAAAAGTCGAAGCTGAAATCACCGCCGTCGCGGCCAATACCACTGGCCTTCATGCCACCGAACGGGGACGGCAGGTTTCTATTATTTTCCGAGTTGAACCAGAGCATACCAGCTTCAAGGCTTTTAGCTAGACGCATG
>CAZGCW010000124.1:0-11420 GCA_964524295.1 uncultured Pseudomonadales bacterium | reverse complement strand
TGCGCTATGCCCTATGTATCGCAGTATTAGCAAATTTATGGGCGGCCGCACACTATTTTCGTGGCGCAGCTTCACTGCGTTCAGATCTCGACCAAACCGAAGCATTGATAGTGCAGCAGCCCTGACCGCGCTTAAGCTGCAACCATCCAGGCTTTATTGGCAATGTATCCACCGGATAGATTGCCGTAACGACCGATCAGATAAGCAAACACAACATCTAATTTGAAAACGGTGGTTTTTAATCAACACCTTAATTCACTGATGCACAATGACCTCTGGTAGAGTTATACTTTAGGCTTATCTCGGCAATAAATTAGCCAGTTATAAACAGCATCATTAAGGAATCAGATATGCAGTGCCCAAAGTGTGAAGGCGTAATGGAAGAAGCAACCTATGGACGTAATATGACCGTAGACAGATGTGTTGAATGCAAGGGAATATGGTTTGACACAGGAGAAGCGGAAAAGTTAAAGAGTAAGTGGATGTCTGACTTCCTGGATTCTGGTGACATCAAAACTGGCAAGGCTAATAACAAAATCACCGACATTAACTGTCCCCGCTGCAGCGAAAAAATGATTCATGTCAAGGATACAGAGCAGCCCCATATTGGCTATGAGGCCTGCTCTGAACACGGCATGTATTTTGATGCGGGCGAGTTCACTGACTACAAATACGAAACCATTGTCGAAAAAATACTCAAATTCCTACCCGGGAAGGGTGCATAAGAACTCGCTCCAGGGGCCTGTAATTGCCCCTGAGTCAGCGGGCAAGCCTCCAATAACTCGCTAGCGCTGATTAAACCAATCTAATCAGAAACGACACAATACCCCGATTAGCGTTTCGCTGCGCCATCCTCAATGGAGGGCAGGCATAAATGATTGATGGCAGACAAATGCAATTCTACCGCGGCCTGTCCCCGGCCGAGATCAACACGCGCTTTTATTATCCTGGCTGTATGCAATGCTCATTGACCCTTGCGATAGGGTTCCCGTAAATAGATGTAAATCACCACCAGAACACTATAGCCAAATAGTAGCAACCAGCCGGTATTACCAATAAAACCCCACGAGGAGTAGATGCCGTAACCGTAAATCAGTACGGCAATGAGCGGCAAGAGCTTGGTTAGAATGACAGGCAATCTAAATGGGGCCTTGCGATAAGCCTCAGGGTTGCGATTAGCCAGATTATAAAGCGCAAACACCGGGAAAAGTCCAAAAATTGCCCCAACTGCATTGCCAAGAATCGTCACATAAGTCAGGCTCATCCCGGTCAGGATTGGCAGCATGCCAACGACCAGAAACACGGTAAGGAAAATATACGGGGTGCCATATCGATTAACAGCGGCCCAACCAGAGGGTAGCCAGCCATCTTCCGTCGCCCTATACAGGCCCCTCGTACACCAGGCAAATATAGCGTTGAGTGACGTCACCAGCGATATCATTATCCCACCTGCAATGAAGGCAACATACACAGCCGGCGAAAATATAATCTTCGCCGTCGCTGCCAGGTTTTTGCCGGCAATCTGTTCCAGAGGCAACACCCCAGTCGCAACCACCGCAATAAGTACGTACATCAGGCTAACGACCAACAAGGAAATTCCCATCACAAGCGGAATCATCCTACCCGGGTTTTCCATTTCGTCACCGAATTCGGATATGAATTCCGAACCAATTAAACTCAGACGTAACAAAAACGCCGCAGCAAAAAAACCACCAAAACCATTCGGCATTACCATTGGCATCTGGGTATAAGGTGTATATTCGCGAACATGTGACAGTCCAATGACAATATAGAGGACCAACGCAGCAAGCAGCCCTACAACCATCACACTTTGAAATCGAGCGGCGGTTTTGATGCCAAGCAAATTAGCGATAAAACAGAGAATCATGATGGTGGCTGCGACCAAACTCATATTCAAGCCTGGTATTAATGCCTCACCATATTCAGCAAAGCCAATGGCATAACTGGACAGAATCATCTGACCTGCAACCAGTAAAGCCAGATAAAAAAAAGACGTTTTACTCCCTAACAGATCCCGCACATAGGTATAGTTACCACCCGTACTGGGCACGGCTGAACCCAATGCTGCGATACAGAGTGTCGGAATCACGACGATACTCAAAGCAAGCAAAAATGCCCAGGGAGCACCATGGCCGGTCATGCTGATGCTGATCCCAGTCAGCACAACGACGCCAGTACCAATGATCTGGCCCAATGAGATACTCATTAAATCCCAAAACTTCAACCTCTTTCCTGTCGACTGATCCATACTAAAGCTCACACATTATCCTAAATTCAATGCCGAACACCCTAACGGCTCCTGACTGCTCATAAATAATCGACTAAGACAATTTCTGCATGGCCTGATCTAAGTCGGCAATCAGGTCCTGTATATTTTCAACACCGACGGAGAGGCGCACAGTATTATCGGCAATCCCGGCCTTTTCCCGCTCTCTTTTAGGGGTCGCACTATGCGTCATACTGGCAGGGTGTTGTATCAAGCTATCCACATTACCCAGGCTGACTGCCAGGGTCGGAATCGTCACCGCATTAGTAAAAATCATGCTGTTTTCTACACCCCCCCTGATCTTGAATGACACCATCCCACCAAACCCATTCACCATCTGCTTTTTTGCGAGCTGATGGTAAGGGTTCCCAGGTAGTCCAGGGTAATACACTGCTTCGATATGGGGTTGCTCCTGCAACCAGGTAGCGACTGCCAATGCATTTGATGCATGTTTTTCCATTCTCAGTTCAAACGTCTTTAACCCCACGTTGATCAGAGACGTGTCGGTTGGGCTTGGCGCCACTCCCAGCATCTTGTAGGTGAGGCCAACACCACTGCCACCCGGTGCCATGTAATCCAGGTGAGTGCTAACGATCGCACCACCGATGACCTGACCATGGCCACTAATATATTTTGAGGTGGAATGAAGCACGACATCACAGCCGAAAGTCAAAGGTCGCTGGTGATAAGGGGTAGCAAATGTATTATCAACCATAACCCAAATATCCTCTGCATGGGCGACATTAACAAGATGCGCCAGATCCACAATTTCAATATTCGGGTTCGAGGGTGTTTCAAGAAATATCAGCTTGGCATCTGTATGGTCAGAAATCACCTGGGCCAGGTTATCTGGACTTACCTCGGTGAACCAAACCACCTCTATGCCAATGCGAGGGGCTAATTCAAACCACCATTTGAAACTGTTGCCGTACAAGCCACGCTGTACAATCGCCTTATCACCACTGCCAATTTTAGCCAGTACTGCTGCCGAAGTGGCGGCCATACCTGAAGAGGTGACCTTACCCAACACAAGATCAGAGATTTCAGCACCCGGGTTTGACCGAATCAGGTCGAAACCTTCCATATACGCGATCTTATTCGCGAGATGATCCATATTCGGATTGTGCGTTCTCGTGTAAGCGTAGCCCTTTTTTTTGCCTGCAAAGACTTCACCGGCCTCTTGCACGGTATCAAAGCCAAATGTTGACGTCTGGTAAATAGGCATTAGATGGGCATGTTTGTCATGACCACCTTCGCCGACATGGTTAACGATGGTTCCCATACCATGTTCTGGTTTTACTTTTTTACTGGTCATGATTGATTCTCTAATTAATGGGTCGAGCGGCACACCCTTTTGATGTGGTTATAACAAAACAGGCGGCGTGCATTGCAGATCGGATGTCTGCCGCAGAACATCCAGCATCAGGCTGATCATATTGGCCCTCACTTCACCGATGTTCCCGTCTACGATCGTTATCTTCTCCTCCAGGCCTGCCGCAAGATTGATCGGCAACGCAACGGCTGCGAAGCTCATGCCGAGCTCCGCTGCCAGATACACTTCCGGGCAGCAGGTCATACCCACGACGTGTCCACCTAACTGCCGATACATTCTGATTTCCGCAGGTGACTCAAATCGAGGCCCATTGGTCGCCACATAGACAGCTCCATCATGGACTTTTAGGTTATGCCGCGCACCCAGCTCCAGCAGGCCATTACTTAACACCGGGCAAAATGGCTGACTCATTTCAACATGCCCGACACTGTTATCTATCTGGTCAAAAAAGGTAAAGTCCCTGCCGTGAGTAAAATCGAGGAAGTCTCTCAGGACTGCAAGTTCAGACACTGGATAATCAGTCGAGATAGATCCCACCGCGTAAGTAGACAGGATACGCTGAACCCCTAAATCTTTGATTGCCTTGATATTAGCCCGATAATTTACCTGGTGTGGCGGAGTGGAATGATCTTCCCCATGCCGAGTTAGAAAAACCACATCCTCATAGTCCCCCTGACCCGCATAAATCAGCACCTCTCCGTACTCATTTTTAATTTTCCTGGCTTCAACTTCAATGCCGGGCAAAGCATAGATCCCGGTACCCCCTATCAGAGCGGTAGGCATAAGTACTCCTTTTAGCTAGCTACCATTTAGGTACATCTTCCAATTCATAAGGATTAACAATTCCATTCACGGTCACAATACCCGTCACATAGTCTGGAGGCGTTATATCAAAAGCAGGATAGCGTGCCCGGATACCGTCAATCGTAGTAGGGGATCCTAGCGCAGCCCTGACCTCCACCGGATTTCTCTCTTCGATCACGATATCTCCAGGCCCTTGCTTAGTATCGTCCCGACCCCAGGCAAAAGCATAAAAAGGGATTTCATGCGCCCGCGCGGCTATGGCATTTTGATAGGTGCCGATTTTATTAACGACATGACCATCCAGCGTAACAAGGTCCGCTGCCGTAATGTATTGCTGAATTTCCTGCTTTGCCATCAAATAAGCAGGCATGTTGTCGGCAATCAGATTAACCTTTATGCCCAACTCATGAATGGCTGGCGCAGTCAATTTTGCGCCCTGAAAATAAGGTCGAGTTTCCGGGCTGAATACCGTAATGTCTTTTCCATCCCTATGCGCAAAAGCAAGCGATAGGATGAATCCTGCTTCACCAAAACAATGAGTAAGAATACCCTCCCCATCTTTAATCCGATCTGCCATGGCCCTGGCACGCAAGGTGTAATCATCATAAATATCACGAAGCATGGTATCGATGCCGCGCGCAACGGCAAAATCGACCTCTTCATCACTCAGCATTGCCTGCCTGGCTATCAGGATCACAGCATCTAAACGTTGCTTCATGGCCGTATTGGTCGGCCGGGTACTGACCAATACCTCCCTGGCCTGGCCAAGACGACTCAGCAAACTCGCCTGACTCTTTTTACTGCTGAGCGGCTTCTTGTTACGCGTGTTCGTCAGCAATCGTAATGCATTAACGGCGGCCAACCAGGGCCCGCTGCCCTGGGTAACCATATTACTGATCGCACTCGCCACATCGTCAATGGTCTCGCAGACCACAAATGATTGCTGAAAAGGATACTTGCGCCGATCGCCTATTAAGATCCTACCGGACTCAAAGCGGGCTATATTGTCCGGGTCTAGAATGAAAGGCAGCAGCTTATAGGTTCCTTCCCGCTCGGCAGGTGAAAGATTAACCGGTGGATTTAGTTTTTCGCTACCCATGAATACAGCGCCAAATAATGAATTATGTTATCAACCCGGCAGACACCCGGTATCAATCGATTGTCTCATTCCACAGCAGTAGTTTGAACCCATGGCTGGCTTTTTCAAACCTGTCTGACATCAAAGCAATGACTCATGGCTAAAGCCCCCTTGCTCCTGAAATCGTCCAGGCCCCGTGGATACCTTTCAACTAATCAACATAACCTGCTGTTATCGGTTATTGGGACAGCGTTGCCAGCCAGTTAACCCGCCAGGCTATGGATTAGCAGCCCCGCCGCACCAAGGTTAACCAGACGTTGGGAACGCCAATATTTTGTATTACGAGAAAGCCTACGTTATAAGTAACCCAGATCTATCTCGGAACTGTCCAATGAAAAACAAATATAGCCTCCCAGACAGGGGTGCCTTGTCGCTTGCCGGTACCAAAGCGGCAAGTCCTCTGGGTTATTTGAGCTGGACTTTCGGTCAGGGCGGTCGCGACCCCTATTACATCATGGTGGTTATCTATATCTTCTTCCCCTACTTCAGTAATACGGTGGTCGGCGATCCAGTGCTAGGTCAAAGTTTAATTGGATACATGAATGCGATCGCTGGATTGGTGTTGGCACTGACTGCGCCTTTCCTGGGCGCGATCGCGGACAAGAACGGTAAGAGAAAACCCTGGGTTGCAAGTACCGTCATGATTATGGTCCTCGGTGCCTGCCTCTTATGGTATGTCCTACCAGCTGGCCAGGGACTGGGCATTAAACCAACGCTGACACTGCTGCTAATCATCAGTATTGCCTTCGCAATATCAGAAGTATTTCACAATGCCATGCTGCCCAGTATTGCACCAACCAATAAGGTCGGCTTGATATCCGGCCTGGCATTTTCACTTGGCAACATCGGTGGATTGCTGTTGATGCTCTTCGTATTGTTTGCCTTTTCAATGCCCGGAACCATCGACTGGTCCTTTTTACCTGCTGAACCCTTATTCGGTATCGATCAAAGTCGCAATGAGCACGACCGAATTGTTGGACCAATAGCCGGTGTTTGGATGTTCCTTTTCACCTTACCACTTCTCCTGTTTACACCCGATGGCAAGCGTTCTGGAATACCCGTTATCAAAGCTGCAAGACAAGGCATCGAGGATGTCATAACAACCCTCAAACAACTTAAGCACTATTCGAATATCGGAATTTATTTACTATCGAGAATGTTTTTCATTGACGGCATGGTTGGCGTTATGACCTTTGGCGGCGTCTATGCCTCCGGGACTTTCGGCTGGGATACCACGACGTTGCTAATCTTCGGACTGTTTACCAGTTTATCCGCCATGATCGGGGCTTTTGTTGGTGGACAATTGGATGACCGCATCGGTTCATTGAGCACCTTGAAAATCGCCATTATCGCCGCCTCAATTATATTGCTGGTTCTGGTTTCCATCCAACCCGGCACCGTTTTGTACGTCATTCCCGTTAGTGACCAAGCGGTATGGACTTTCCCCTACTTTCAAACCGCTGCAGAGCAGTTTTACTTTATCACCAACCAGGTTTTCGCTATGTTTTTTGTGACCGGGTTGTCCTCTTCAAGAACCTTAATGGCGAGAATTTCACCTCCCGAGATGGCGACTCAATTCTTTGGCTTATTTGCACTGTCTGGAACCGTGACTGCATTCCTGGCACCCTTGCTGGTCGCAACCACCACGACCTGGTTTGAGTCCCAGCGAGCCGGGTTTGCATCACTGGCTTCCCTGATGATCATCGGTGCTGTCATGTTGCTATTGGTAACAGAAGAGCAAGCCACGGTAGCCCCAAGCCATCTCTGAAACGGGTCAGATTAACAATGCACATTCGATCCATGCTAGCGGAAAAGCGCCGTTTAACCAGCGTCTTCCGCTTGCACGACTTGCATGGTTACGACCCTATTTGACTGCCAATCACGCTGGGACAAACCACTTTGAGGCAACCCAAAAACCTTAACGATGCAATGCAGGTGCCGCGATCACTCACATTGATCTAGGCACAATCACACTGCCATCGGCCCGCTTCGCGAAATCATGGTAACGGTCCTGCGATTGAGTCTCGCACTGACCAACAACCCAGACAGGCATCTGCCGGTAAGCCGTAAACCGGCTTGTATAAATCAGTTTTATACTATTCAATGGATCTCATCACATCCCCAGAAGCCCTTTCGGAGCCCACTATGTCGGCTGAACCTGCTCTTGTTTTTTACTACTTCCCCAGAGCCTGTTCGCTGGCAGCGCACATTGCCCTGGAGGAGTCAGGTTTAGATTATGAGCGTCGAATAGTACGCCTGCCCCGCCAAGAGAATCGCACGCCAGCTTATCTCAGCACCAATCCCAACGGCGCTGTCCCTGCCCTGACGATCGATCAACAAACGCTAACTGAAACCCAGGCCATTCTGACTTATGTCGGCGACCGGGTGCCTGGAGGTAAACTACTACCACCTCCTGGGGACCTGCGCCGATACCGTGCTCACGAATGGATGAATTTTTTATCCAGTAGCATCCATACCTATGTGCGCTCAATTTTTCGTTCAGTGGTGTACGCAGGGGACGATGAGCACGCCAGCATCGCCGTCAATGCCCAGGGTGTCGACAATCTGGCCAAGGCAACTGCCATCCTCGAAAAACGCCTGGAAGGTCAAAGTTGGGCACTGGGAGACGCATTTTCTGTTGCCGATGCTTATTTATTCGTTATGTACCTATGGACAACCGATGAACGCATTGCGTCGGTACCGAAACGCGCCAATTGGGAAGCTCTGGCAAAACGAGTGTGGCTCCGCCCGGCAGTGCAGCGCGTTGTCGCCGTTGAACGACAGGATCGTAACTATGCGATACCCTGGGAATAACTTAATTTTATATGGTGTCTGTAGATGAGTCTCTATTACGTACAAAAGCTGCTGTACAACCTTAATCGCGACCCCGGTCTCAAACAACGTTTCGATTTAAACCAGGATCAGATTATGAGCAGCTATAACCTTTCTGATGAGGAGACTGCGGCGCTTAAAAAGCCCGATATCGGCCTGCTCTATGTGCTTGGTGTTAACGGTCAATTACTGATGCACTATGCCACCATGAATGGCTATGCCTGGTCTGAGTATATTCAGGCGATGCGGGATGGCGTTGAATGTTATGGCCCTGTTCGAGAAGGGCTTTATGCAATGATTGATGGCAAAGGAGCCACTTAAGGATAAATCATGAGCCTGGTATATGCTGGCACCTGTTGTCATGCGCCTGGGATTACATCCAGGAGCGAACAAGCCGATCCGGAAACAAGGGCACATCTACATGATGCCTTTGATCGCCAGCGCCAGGCGCTCAAAGATGCCAATGCCGAAGCCATCGTCATGGTCTCCTCCGAGCACTTTGCCAACTTTTTCATGGACAACATGCCAGCCTATGCCATTGGTATGGCCGATGAGTATGAGGGACCTATTGAAGATCCCGACTGGCTTAACATTCCGCGTACTCGAATTCCGTCTAAACCAGACCTGGCACTTGCTATTATCAAACAGGTTCTGGAAAGTGTCGATGTGAGCTATGCTCAGGAATGGAAGTTTGATCATGGCATGGCAGTTCCTCTGCATTTCCTGACCCCCGAATACGATGTCCCGATTATCCCAGTTAACATCAACTGCCAGAATCCGCCCTTCAGTCCCCTGGCACGAACCTGGGCTTTGGGAAGAGCGCTGCGCAGAGCCATCGATGCTGCGCCAGAAAATATTGCGCTCATAGGGACCGGTGGCACTTCCCATTGGCCCTGCACACCGGACTCGGGCAAGATAAATGAACAATGGGACCGACAACTCCTGGATAATCTCATTCACAAGCGCAAACAACCTCTCCTGGCCTATACAGATGAAGAGACCTATCAACGAGCAGGCCCTGGCGGACACGAGATTCGAACTTCCATCTGTATCGCGGCAGCCACCGAAGATCAGACCGGAGAAATCTGGTTCTTTGCACCCATTCCCATTTACGCCACTAGCTGCTGCATCACGACCTTATATCAGACCTAGAACAACATCACGAGCGTCCATCAGGTCAGGTTAACAACACCAGGAACTGGTTGCCGAACACCGTGTCACCGCGAACTACTGCCCGTAAGCCAAGTACAACGGGCAAGGCGATTTCGCAAGAACAGTTTCCTGGTCTGGTCATTCATTTAGGTATCAATATGCGCAGGAAGACATCGTCATCATCAAACATCAGATGTTTGAGCGCGCCAGCGGCATGAACTGCCGTTATCAGAATGATGGCCAGGCCACTGAAACCATGCACCCGTTCACTGAGATCGTGCAGAATGGGCATCAGCCCAAACGGCGAGGGTATGGTAAACCAGTCAAATACCTTGATTTCACCCCCACCAGACCAAACCATCACGGGGCCCGTCAGCAGCAACAGAACCATGGCCAACAGCAACAGGTAGTGAGCAGATTTGGCAATGAAGTGATCAATAGGTCCCTGGTTATCTATCTTTGGATGACCTTGTTTCATTCGCCAACCAATTCGTATCCACAGAAACAGGTAGGCGCTGGCAGCAATCGAAATATGCAGGCCTATCTGCTCTGACTGCTGTTGGCGAGTCTCAAGAATGGAAGCCGAGTCAGCGATAAACCACAGAACCAGAACGCATCCCGCGGTAAGCCAGTGAAACAGGATCGATATCCAGCCGTAACTGTTTGAAGTATCCTTGAGGTGCAAACCTGTTTCTCCTGAAACGCATCGTCATCCGGCTCAGCATCCGTGACTGACCTCCAAAGGCCCTGCTAGTTTGCTACCCAATGCAAGCCTCTAGATCTCCTACAGACACCGACGCAATGATTGCGCCAATAGATGAATCAAATCTGAGGCCCAATATCAATATACTCATGACTGTCGAAGCGACCGCTAATGCGCACTGTAATACTAATAGGACGGGTTTCCAGATTCAAAAAATACCAGCCATGATCACCCTTAAAGGAGGTCTCAAACTCTCCTGATTCAGACGTTCCTTCCTGAGTTTCCAAATACCTGACAACAATTTCTTCCTCTTCACCTGTCTCTCCCGCAATGAGCGTGTGACCGTGAAGGTCGGCATAAACCAGATCCGTGCCGCTATCCCACACATAGGAAAGCCGGGCATTCTCCGGCATTTTTAATTTGAATTCACCCTGACCATAAGGTTCAAGTATCAACTCCACAGTGACAAATTTAAGTGCTGGATCGAAATTGGTATGCAGTGGGTTCGATGTCGTGGGCGGGTCCTGGGAGGCTGCTTCAGGCAGCAGGGTTTCGATCTCTGCCTGGCTTGACAAGCCCTTTATCCCAAGTACAGCGCCAAACCCAGTCGGGTCTAAGTCGTACTCCGCCGGTAACACCACGAAAACCAACAATACAATCGCGATAATAATCGCCACTACTGTATTCCTGGCGAGTTTATTTCTGCCAATAGGTGCTTCTTTATTCGACATATTATTTATCCTCGCATCAAAAAGTAGCCGGTCAACTGGTCGCCAATCAAGACAAAGCCGGCCATCATAATTAAGGTATTTGCCAGGATACTGTTGCGCTGAAAATGACGACTTCTTCGCAGCAGACTAAACACCATAATCAAAAAAGTGAGCGCAACCAACTGACCTAGTTCCACACCGACATTGAACGAAATCATGTTTGCAATAAGACCCTCCTGAGAAATACTCAGGTCCTGAAGCTTGGTCGCCAGACCCAGGCCATGAACAAGGCCAAACAGGAAAACAGCCACTCTGGTATCCAGCCAGGAATTAAAGTAGGCCTGAAACCCGCCTAGGTTCTCAAACGCCTTATAAACCACGGATAAACCGATAATTGAGTCAACCAGATAAGGGTTTACGTGCCAACCAGCCAGCACTCCCCATAACAGCGTAATGCTGTG
>CAZGCW010000123.1:0-11421 GCA_964524295.1 uncultured Pseudomonadales bacterium | reverse complement strand
GGTCTGTGACTTGTAAAGATGAGTTTGAAATGAGTTGAGGAGGTAATATGAGCCGTGAACCATCGGGCGAAACCGGGCGTGTTTTTCACTTCTTCGAGGTTCCTACACAGCCTTGCCGCAGCTTAAGTCCTGAGCAGATAGCCCAGTTTAATCAGCAGGGGTACTTGACCGGGATCAACGTCTTCAGCCAGGCGGAGGCGATTGATCTGCAGCAGTATATCGATCATTTAGTGACTCAGGTGGTTTCGGCGGACGACCGCCGTAACTCTTACTCAATCAATAATTATCATGTGGCTTGCCAGCGGCTTTATGACCTGGTGGTCGAACCTCGGATTTTAGCGCTTGTAGAGGATATTTTAGGCAAGCAGATTGTCTGCTGGAGCACCCATCTTTTTGCAAAACTGGCCGGCGATAAGATGGCGGTACCGCTACATCAGGATGCTGTTTACTGGCCGCTGACACCGAGTCAGAGTGTGTCTGTTTGGCTGGCAATTGATGATGCTGATGCTGCCAATGCCGCTATGGAGTTTGTTCCGGGGAGTCACCGTTTAGGCGGGCTGCCACATAAAACCCGCCCATTGGACGGTAGTCGAGTGTTGGGTCGCGAAGTTGACAATGTTGACCGATATGAGCATCGTTTTACTAATGTCTTGAAGGCAGGGCAGGTATCCTTGCATTCTGACCTGTTGCTGCACGGCTCGGCGGCCAACCGGTCCCACCGTAATCGTTGTGGACTAACGCTGCGCTACACCAAGGCCAGTGTAAGATTGGTGGAAGGGTTTGAAGATTGGAAAAAAACAGCAGTCCATTGCCTGGATGGGGATACCTCCAATTACTGGTATAACAGAAGCAGGCCCGTCGGCGAAAACCCAGATAAATTTGCGGACTTTTGGGGCGAATTTGACGGTCAGAGCCTTTCCTCTGAGGTTTTCCCCCGTGATTAGTGGGTTTGGTTCGCTTAAATGCTAGCTGGAATCCAGGCTGATCGTTTCGTCAGCTGAAACATAGGTAGTTTAATCCGTTCTAGGGTGATCGAGGCTGATATTTAGAATCTAGGCAAGCCGGGTCCATTCATAATACACTGTGTCGAACCGACTCAACGAGATTACTCATGCGGTCATGGAAGAAAATGCAATGTGTGATAGTCCTGGCGTGGATGCCCCAATTCTGTCTGGCCCTTAATGAAGGTGCTATGGCGCCTGGGTTCAGCCTGCCCAAATTTGACCAGTCGGAAGTCATGGATTCCTCAGATTACCGTGGCAAGGTCATTTATCTAGACTTCTGGGCGTCCTGGTGCGGTCCCTGTCAGATCTCTGTTCCCAAACTGATCGAACTTCAGGCTGATTTGAATTTTAATGAGTTTGAAGTGGTTGCGATTAATGTTGACGAGGAGCCCGCTCGAGCTCGGCGATTTCTTGAGCGATTTGACATCAATTATACGGTTTTAGCAGATCCAGCAGGGGGTATTGCCGCCAGGTATGAGTTAAAAGGGATGCCGACGGCCTTTATTATTGACCAGGAGGGTCGAATTAGGAAAATACATACGGGTTTCAGGCGAGGTGATATCGAAGAAATCAGAAATAAAATCAATCTGTTACTAAATTGATATGATTAGATTATTGATACTAAGCATGGCTATGGTGTTGTCAGGTTGTCAGGCCATTGAACCTTGGCAACGGGGCTTGCTGGCGCGTCCGGAGATGCAGCTTGAGCCGGACCGTCTAAAGGCAAAACTCGAATCCCAGGTGTATTTCAGTAATGAAGCCGCTTCCGGTGGTAATGATGTTGCCGGTGCGGGTTGTGGTTGTAACTAACTGATGGCATCCTCAACTAAGCTTTCTCCCTGGTTGGCATTGACTGGTGCGGCCTTGTCTTTGCCGGCATTCTCAGCTGCACCGCCAGATCAGATTCAGATAGGGATGAAAAGCACGGCTTACCGAGAATCGGATCAGGACACAGGAACGGTATTGGTGGGTAGTGAACAACGCTATGATATCAATATTAACCAATTTTATCTGATCACACCGGTTGGTCGTAACTGGAGCTTTGCGGTCGATTTCTCTCACGAATCGATGAGCGGTGCTTCGCCCTGGGGAACCTTATCGGCAGTCGGTGCTGATAGCCAGTTAGTGATGTCGGGTGCGACCATCGAGGAAGCCAGAGACGAGCTTAGTCTGGGCGCGACACGCTATTTTGAGCGGTCAAGTTTGGGGATCAGTTTGGCTCGGTCCAAAGAAAATGATTATGAAGCCAATGCGCTGGCGATCAATGCTGAGTGGGATTTCAATGATAAGCTATCCACTCTGGCCCTTGGACTGAGTTATTCCTCTGACGAACTGGCCCCGACTGATGCCTTGATGTTCGGTCGAATTTCTTCAGAAACAAAAAACAGCAGGTCAATCTCACTGGGGTGGACTCAGGTTTTAAGTCGTAATTCGGTACTGCAGTCGGGTATGAGCATGACTCATCACCGTGGTTATTTGTCTGACCCCTATAAATTACGAGACATCAGGCCCTCTGAGCGCCGGGAGACCACTCTGAGTTTTCGGTATCGGCGCTTCATTGAGACGACTAACAGTAGTCTGCATTTAGATTATCGGTTTTACCATGATGACTTTGGGATTCGGTCCCATACCTTGCGTAGTGCGTGGTACCAGAATTTAACCGACCAGTTCCAAGTGATACCGAGTATTCGCTACTACAGCCAGAATCAGGCTGATTTTTATGTGGCGGGCGACAATTATAGTTTAGCTGATTCGGCCTTCCAATCCAGTGATTATCGTCTGTCCGGATTTGGTGCCTTGACCTTCGGTATACAGGGTCGGTTTAGCCGCCGTGACTGGTCTGTCAGTGTTAATTTTGAACGCTACTTGAGCTCGGGAGGGTATGGGATGGATGCCAGTGCAAGGCAACACCCAGGCTTGTTACAGTTCAGTCTGGTGTCTCTTGGTTTCGATAAAAAACTTTAAACCATGCAGATTTATACTTCCTCTTTTCAGGCTATGGGTTGTCCCTGTGAGTTACGGTTATTAGCGCCCAGTAGCGAAATGGCCCGGCTGGTCACGCAAGCCTGCAAGAAGGAAGCGCTACGGTTCGAGCAGAAATACTCCCGCTATCTCGACACCAGTGTCACCACGTTAATTAATCGCTCGGCCGGGGTGTCAGCGATAACCATTGACGCGGAGACGGCTGGACTTCTGCAGTATGCGGGTGTTTGCTATGAGCAGAGTCAGGGACTTTTTGATATCACGTCAGGTGTATTACGACGGATTTGGAATAAGGACCGTGATATTCTTCCAGAGCAGCGGGAACTGGATGAAGTAACCGGACTGATCGGCTGGAGCCGGGTTGTTCTCTCTGAAAAAGAAGTGTTGCTACCAGAGCACGGCATGGAAATTGACTTTGGTGGCGTGGTAAAAGAATATGCGGCTGATTCGATTGCGATACAAATGAAAGCCGCGGGTATCAGTTCGGGATTGGTCAGTTTGGGCGGTGATATTGTCACCTTCGGTGTCAAGCCGGATGGCACATCCTGGCCTATTGGCATTGTCCACCCGACCCAGAAGGACTCTGCAATTGCAACGATTTACCTAAGAGACCGGGCTTTGACCACCAGTGGGGGTTATGAGCGGTATTTCGATCTGCAGGGTAAACGCTACAGTCACTTGATCAACCCGCATACAGGTTGGCCCGTAGATAGTTTGTTAAGCGTTAGTATCAGTGCGGGTCAAGCTATTGTGGCGGGTTCTATTAGTTCGATTGCTCTGTTGTTAGAACGCCATGAAGCGCTTGACTGGCTCGAACAGAGCGGCTGTGCCTACTTGGCAGTTGACCAGGATTTAAGCTGCTACGGTACGCTGGCAGGTTGACCTGGATGGTCACGATTGTGGTTGGATGCTGCAGGTTCAGCAACTGAGTAATGACGCTATTGAGATTGTTTTCCGGGCAATTTATGATCCGTATAAAGGAGCAGGTCATTTCACCAGACGCGTTACCTGGAACAGCCTGATTTCAGGTTGGTAGAGGGCATTGTTGAACGGAGCCTGCACTATAGCGAATTTTCATGGTGTGATGATGCGTTTACCCTATCTGTTTCTGATGATGGTCTGTTCATTTTTAGCGGGTGCTGCCGATTTACCTGAATCGCAGACTTTTTACAATGAGCACATTTCCGCGATCATCCAAGGCAAATGTATTGCTTGTCACAGTGCCGGCGGCCAGGCGGGTAACACAGACCTTAACTATCTGACCAGTTCGCAGACGAATGCCCAGCAGATAAACTATGACACCCTAAAGACGTATATAGAAGAAGACCCTCAGGAAGGCGAAACGGTACTAGAAAATGCCCGCGGTTTAAATCATGGCGGTGGCCAGCAGATGTCTTCGAATTCAGCCCAATATGCCGATATGAGTACCTTCATTGACCTGGTTAACATTGAAAAGAATGCACCACCGGATACCGATGGAGATGGTGTCATTGATTCGGAAGATGCCTTCCCGGATGATCCACTGGAAACAACCGACAGTGATGATGATGGAGTAGGGGATAACAGCGACAACTGTGTTTTAACGGCGAATACCGATCAACTGGATACCGATGGTGATGCCGACGGTGATGCCTGTGATACTGATGACGATGATGATGGTGTCGCAGATGAGTTCGATGACCTGCCGTTGGATGCCAGTGAGCAGATCGACACCGATGGAGATATGATTGGCAATAATCAGGATTCAGATGATGATAACGATGGGATCACAGATGAGCAGGAATTGTTGGATGGCACTGATCCTTTATCCATTCTCAGCTGCTTGAACTGTTTTTCCTGGGATGCTGACGCGGACACACGAGCTGAAGCGCTCTCTGATGGTCTTTTGTTTATACGTTATTTATTTGGGTTCCAGGGTCAAGCTCTGGTCAATGGTGCTATTGGGACCGCTGCCCAGAGAACTGAAAGTGCGGATGTTGAAGCTTATTTCAACGCGGACCTGGACCAACTCGATATCGACCAGGATGACCAGGTGGATCCGTTAACGGATGGTCTTTTGTTAATCCGATACCTGTTTGGTTTTCGCGACGATGCCCTGGTAGCCGATGCTGTGGGTGAAGATGCTTTACGAAGTACAGCGGAGATTGAGCAATTCCTTGAGAGCCTAATGCCTGTTGGTTCTTAAGAGCATCTCCACAGATGGATTCATGCCCGCTGACTGGCAGCGATGGCAACTGCCTGAAATAACGATTCATTTTCAATCCAGCCTAGACAATGGCCACCACTGGCACTGATTGCCCTGTCCAGGGTGGTCAGGTATGGCTTAAAGATGCTCTACGAAAAAGGCGATGGTCTCACTTATAACCTGTCCTGACCGACGTGTGTCATTGTTAAAAAGGCCCAGGCCATGGTCAGCACCGACGATCAGGCGTTCAATGGCTGGATTGGCGCGACTGGCTTTTTTTAACACCCGCTTGGAAATGGCCGGTTTAACGACGGTGTCGAGATCACCATAGAGCACCATGAGTGCGCCAGGGTATTGCTCGATTGTGTGCGTCACAGAAGACGCCTCCATATCGGTAAACCATCGGTAGCCGAGCTGCTGGTCCTGTCCCCAAAATGTGGTAAAAGGCGCATATCCCTGTTGCTGTGCCGTTGCTTTCATTTGCTGGTATTGATCTGAACCACCCAGGTATTCCCGGATATTGGCTTCACCATCTTCTGCATCGGGTGCCCACAGGCCGAGGGCTCGATAGTCATTAGTATGGGCACCCTTGCTGAGGGCTAACCTTCCACCCATACTGAAGCCGAGCATACCCATCCGGTTTTTGTCTATATCAAGGGTTTTCAGGGCATGGTATCGGGTAGCATTGAGATCGGCGATCATATTGGTCAGGTTATTGTTTTTAAACCCCTCAAGACTTTCGCCGCAGCCAGGAAAGTCCATACGGATAGACGCTATTCCGTGTGCAGCGAGCCCTTCGGCTACTCGGGTGTAGCCGCCTGCTTCATGGCGTGTGCCGCCATGTCCATGCAGCAGTATGACCAGTGGGATGGGCCCTCTGTTGCTCTCTATCGGCGCAACGATGGTACCCGGTATCTGGATCGAGCGGGATTCAATCCAGGTATCGGTCGACTTGAAATCACCAGAATCAGGTTGATCAGCCTGAATAAGCAGGGAAACCAGCAGGCTAGCGCAGCAGCTGAGATAAAAGCTCGCTTTGATCGACTTGGATGTCATTCTGGTTGCAACTGGATAGTCCAAGTGACCCCTGATGAAATACCATGGGCGCTGGCAAAGTTACCCTGGTTAATCGCGATGCTCAGGGCGCCGCTGGAGTTCATGAAGAGAAGGTTGCTTCCTTCAGGAACAGAACCAAACGATCGCACGTAGGGCAGGATCCCGCTGAAGATCACTTTGCCCTCGTGCGCGATTTTTACGGAGAATTGATCCCCAAATGTGGCCTGGGTTTGCGCAAACAGCGCCCGATCGATGTTAAAAAAGATATTACCCAGGCGGCCGGTTCCGCCCGCAACATAACCCGTCAAGATGCCTTCCTTGAAGCTGCCGCTAGCGGCCTTCAAACGGATGACTTCAGCTGGTAATTCAGGGCCAACCTCTTCAAAACTGATGACCCCGGCAGCGAGCCTCGCGCCCGTATAGGAATAGACGTCTCTGCCATGGAAAGTGTGCGACCATTCCGAGCCGGGAATTCGGTTTACCGATTCGTCGATTTCCCTGACCGCTTCAATACCATAGGTTTCAGCAGGCCCTGATAGAGAGCCATTATCTGGGCTGACAAAAAACAGGTTATTTTTAGTTCTCAATACCACGGATTTGCGGGCTGTGCCAACCCCAGGGTCAACCACAGATACGAACACGGTTCCGCCAGGCCAGGTCTGGGCATTGTAGGCCAGACTGGCTGAGGCTGCAGGGATATCATACAGCGGGATAAGCGGACGGACATTGTAGATATCCAGGTCTTGGCTGACACTGTAGGCCACACCCGTCATCACCATTCCTGCGAAATCAGCCTGGATCAGCAGGGCATTTCGTTGCACTTCGGCACTGGCGAAAAACGGACTTGATAGACCCAACAGGGTAAGAAAACGGATGACTTGAAAGCCGGGGAATGAAAACCGAGGTTTGTTGACTTTTGATTTAACGCTTAGCATATTTCTACTCTTGGGAGTTTAGATTTGGATTAAGATGGGTAATACGTAGCCATTGTGACTGAGGACGGGCCAAAGTTGTTATGTCTACCCGTTCACAGCGTGCTCCGGAGGTTGTATCCCAGCGTCTAACTCACCCTCGGCGAGGGGATCTGAATAATAACCCAGGGCATAATTTCCATGGGTGTAACCCAGCAATTTTTGTAATTGACTTGAAAAATCCCGGGCAATTTTCGGTGGGCAAGAAAGATACTGGTTTTCCTCCTGGCGCAGCCAACCGAGGCAATAGGTAATATTAAGCCCCATGCGGGCAGTTTCAGATAAGTTTTCACCACCTGAATGAATCACACTTCCAGAATAAAGCAGAACGGAGCCTTGTTTCATTTCAGCCTGGCAGATCTGGTCAGGCTCTGCTTCTTGTTGCCATTTCCAGTGATTACTGCCGGGAACGACCCGGGTGGCTCCATTTTGTTGAGTAAAATCGGTCAATGCCCAGATGGTGTTGAATTGAGGCTCGATTTCTGCCGGCAGATGTTTATCCCATGCGTAACGATCTCGGTGGAGAACCTGGGCTCCCTGTCCCGGGTCAATATAGATTGTTTGCGTGAGGTGGAGTTGAATTTTTTTGCTAAACCGGAGTAGGAATTCGTTGGCGCTTTTGAGGATGTCAGGGTGGGTAATGAGTTCCCTGCAGGAGGCTGATCTTGCTGCTAGAGCGCCGGTTCGACGCGTCAGGGTGCCCGTAAAAGCATCTTTGCCATACGGGGTTCTCTCAACCCACGGCATCAGCTCTGACATCAGTTGGTCCACCGTTGCGCTGGAGATAACGTCTTCAAGGATACAGGCGCCATCCTGATCCATGACCTCCTTAATTGTTTTCGCATCTGTACTCTTATCTAATTTCTGTAATTCCGCCATGTGAAGTTCCAGTAGATTTGATTAGCATTGTAAACTTACTTGGCGATGCCCTCGCTGGCAAGTCGAAGCGATGATTGGTTGCGCAAGATCAGTTACTGATGGCTAGGATAAAGATTGACTGGTGCCCGGAAAATCGGTTTTATATTGAAGTTGTCAGACTGGTCTGGTCTTCGATGCAATCGATGATGTAACCTGCTAGGGGATAAAGTTCTCTCCTGGCAGGCATAGGTAACACAGGCGATTGGGCCGGGACAGTGGTTCACTAAGCCATTGTGGTTGGCAGAGTGTTATCTGGTATTGGTTATACTGTGCAGCATTCAGGCGGATTCAAATTAGCTTGATCGCTAATTTAACCGATAGCGAATAGGCGTTTGATTCTAATTCCCAACGGTGGGAGAAAAATGTGTTGTTGACCAGGGTACTGATTTTTGTGCTTGTACTGATGTTGATCGGAGGCGTGATCAGTTGTAGCGAAGCCCCTGATTCTAGGGTTGTTCTGCCCCAGGTTGGCGCTGTTGATGCTGCTGCTGGTACGGGACTCTCGCTGTCCGCAGATCAGCAGCGATTGTGGCGGCAGAGTTGCGCATTGTGCCATGTTGATGGCAATGGTGGTGCACCCCGAGTAGGAGATTATGAGCAGTGGGCATCCAGGTTAGAGAAGGGTCATGTCGTTTTGTTAGCCAACACCATTGAAGGCTTTAACTATATGCCACCACTGGGATATTGCATGGCGTGTGAACGCGAAGATTTTTCCGCGCTGATTGAGTTTATGGCGGGGGAGTTAAAGTGAGTAAGCTAACCCGCAGGACGTTTCTTGGCAGTACTGCCCTGGCTGCCTTTTTTGGCGTGACCTCGACTGCGTTACCTTCTGTTCAAGATCGACCCTTGTCATGGAGAAATTGGTCTGGGGAGGTGGTTTCTTATCCGAAAAGCAGATTCTCTCCTGCTGATGAGGCGCAGTTAGCGCTTTTTTTTGAGACGTCCCAGGGCGCCTTACGCCCGGTAGGTTCTGGCCATTCATTTTCAGCACTGGTGCCGACGGACGGACATCTGGTGGTAATAGATCAGCTGACAGGGTTGCTGACCCACAATGAGACTAACCATTCGGCCACGTTTGCCGCGGGTACACGGTTAGGTGATATGGGGCCTTTATTGGCGGGAGTGGGTCAGGGAATGCTGAATCTCCCCGATATAGACCGGCAGACACTGGCTGGCGCGACGGCGACTGCGACCCATGGGACGGGAATTGATTTTGAGTGTCTGTCTGGCTATGTCACAGGGTTGAGATTGATTACCGTAGATGGAGCGGTGCGGGATCTCAATGCATCGTTTGAGCCCGAACTGTTTGCAGCTGCTTGTGTCAGCCTGGGCGCCTTAGGTGTGGTTAGCCGCATGACTATGCAGAATAGAGCTGCTTATAGGTTAAAACAGACTACATGGGTGGAAAAGACATCAACACTATTGCAGGATTTTGATAGCCACATGTCGGCGCATCGTCACTTTGAGCTGTTTCCCCTGGTGCACTCGGATTATTCGATGGCGCTGGCCACCGATGAAACGGACGACCCTGTCAATAACCCACCGGTATCTCCGGAAGAAGATGCCGCTTTTGATACTGCGATGCGGGGTTTCATGATGATTCCACCGAGGTTGCGACGTCCTTTGATTAATACGTTGGCCGAACAGATTGGTCCTAGCGAAAGAGTCGACGATTCGTACAAGATTCTGTCCAATATCAGGAATAACCGATTTAATGAAATGGAATATTCTGTACCGGTTGAAGCCGGTGCGGCGTGCCTGCAAGAGATTCTGGCGACGATCCAGGATAAGCAAGTGGACGTGGTATTCCCGCTTGAGTATCGGTATGTTTCCAGGGACGACACCATGCTCGGCATGAGTTCAGGAGATGAAGATCATGCTGCTATTTCGATTCATCGGGTAGCAACAGAGGATTATCGTCCTTATTTCAACCTGATCGAGCCTATTTTTTGGAAGTATGGAGGTCGTCCCCACTGGGGTAAAATTCATTCTCTAGGGGCGGAACAACTGGCAGGGTTATACCCTCGATTTGATGAATTTAATGCAATTCGCAAGGCGTTGGATCCTCAGGGACGACTGCTGAATGCACACCTAAGGAAAGTGTTCGGTGAGGCAATATGAAACGTCGTTCACTGCTGATTGGTAGCGCCGGGGTTGCCCTGGCAGCAGGTACGTCTGCAATATTGTGGCGCCCTGACGAGGCAGGTAAACCCCATAATGCCTATTTTTCAGCATTGAACCAGATGCTGAAACAGAACGGACCCGGTCGACCTGTCATGCTGCTGGATCTGGATCGGGTTGATGGCAATGTTGATAAACTAGCTGGATCTGTTGGCCCGGATAAAACTTTTCGAGTGGTGGTTAAATCACTGCCATCAGTGGAACTGCTTGCGCATGTAATGCGGCGGGCTAATACCAATGCCTTGATGGTGTTCCATCAGCCTTTCCTGAATGCGATAGCCGAGGCCTTTCCTGATGCCGACTGCCTGCTCGGTAAGCCGTTGCCTGTATCGGCTGCTCGGACTTTTTATCTGAAACTACAAGGCACGCGGTTTGATCCGCAACGGCAAGTCCAGTGGCTGGTTGATAGTCAGCAACGATTACAGCAGTACCAGGCATTGGCCCATGAATTGGGAATTAAAATCCGAGTCAACCTAGAGATAGATGTAGGTCTTCACAGGGGTGGGTTAACCGAACCCGCTGCCATAACTCCACTGCTTGAAATGATAAAACGGGATCTGGCGCATCTGGAGCTTGCCGGTCTCATGGGGTATGAACCCCAGCTAACAGGTTTGCAGGCGACATTGCGGCATCCTGCCGTGGCTGAGGTCTTGTCTATTTACCAGGGGTTTATCGATCAGTTGCGATTCAATGGATTTGACCTTAAGGGACTGACCTTCAATGGTGCGGGTAGTCATACTCTGGCAATTTACCCTGGAGACAGGGTGATGAATGATTTGTCTGCCGGCTCAGGTGTGGTCAAGCCCACTGATTTTGATACCTACCATCTGGACAGTCATTTGCCTGCTATTTTTATCGGTACACCTGTGCTGAAGCGCTATGATGAACTGAAGATTCCGGGTGATCCCTGGTTTACTAAACCACTACAGACCTGGGACCCGAATAGGCGCAGACTTTACTACATTTATGGTGGTTATTGGAAAGCGCAAATGGTCTCGCCTGAAGGTACAGCGGATCCGATATATCAAAGTACAAACCAGAGCCCGGTGACCACCTCTTTGAATGTTGATCTACAGGTTGATGACTACATGTTTCTCCGTCCAACGCAGAGCGAACAGGTTAT
>CAZGCW010000122.1:0-11668 GCA_964524295.1 uncultured Pseudomonadales bacterium | reverse complement strand
GCAAAGCGAGCACTGGCGGATTCCAACTTCCAAGCCGATGCCTGGTACCTGGATGGATTTCGTCCAAGGTCTAACCCCGACTTATGGGACCACTCGATGTTCAAGGACATGCACAGGAACAGCAAGCCAGGCTGTACACTGTCCAGTTTCACGGTTGCTAGCAATGTACGGGAAGGGCTGAGCGAGGCTGGATTTAAGGTGACTAAAGCACCCGGATTCGGCGCAAAAAAAGAAATGCTATCCGGCTATAAACCAGGCACCTGGCAACCAGGTAACATTGAACACTCGAAAATCGCGGTGATTGGAGCGGGCATTGCAGGTCAATCCGTTCAGGCAGCCCTTCTGAAACGAGGTCTTCCGAGCCTTTTATTCGATAGCCCAAAGGTTCCGGCAACCTCGGATGTACCCACCATGAATCTTTATCCACAATTAGCAGCCGTTGCAGATGAGAAATCAAGATATTCGATTTCAGCAAATCACTATGCAATTCACCATAATGCCGCTATTAAAAAAACAACGCTCCGCTGGCAAAGTGATGTCCCGGAAAAATTGAAGAGAATGCAAACGATTGCCAGGCAGTTCCCCGACGACTATATCAGTGAACAGGACAACGCCATCCTGTTTCACGAAGCCGGTGTATTAAAACCCACTGCCGCAGTAGCCCAATGCCAGCATGTGGCCGGCTTGGAGCAAATTAATGATGGCTGGTTACTCAAGGACAGGACGGGGCAGGAAATCAGCAGCGTACAACAGGTCATATTAGCGGCCGGCGCTGGAATGACTGACTTACAACCGATACCGTTACAACGCTCTAGAGGACAATCAATTCTGGTCGAAAGCAGGAACCAGCCCCCTCAGACGATGAGCGGCGATATCAGTATTGCAAACCTTGACAAACACCTGTTTCATGTCGGCAGCACATACCATCCTGACGACATTGACCTCAGCGATCGCCAGGCCGACAGCGATTACCTTTTCGACCTGCTAACACATCAGTTCCCTTTCGCGGATTGGTCCCTGATTTCCAGTTGGGTTGGAATCCGGGCAACACCACTGGACAGAAGCCCGCTGGTTGGACCTGCCCCGCTGTGGCAGTTACTCGAACAAAATCCACTTAATTGGTATCACAACCAGCCGATCCCGGTCCAAAAAGGGTTATTTTCCTGCGCTGGTTTTGGCTCCAAAGGGGGCAGCCATGCCCCGCTTTCAGGAGAACATCTTGCCAACCTAATCACCGGAGAACCCTCTCCGCTCAGTGCCTCTCAGCAGAGATTCCTGTCACCGACCCGGTTCTGGATTCAACAGGCCCATCAGAAAACCGCCCGTAAGCGGCATCTCACACCCTCTAATTAAACATCCTGACATTGATCACGCCGTCGATATCACGTAATTCATCTTCAAGTTCGGAATCCACTTCAGTTTCCACATCAATCAGGTTGTAAGCGACTTCCTGCCTGCTTTTATTCAACATATCGATCACGTTGATATCTCGGTCAGCGAGTATCGATAATACTGAGCCCAGCATTCGAGGTACATTGCGATTGGAAATGGCGATACGAGAACCGGTTTCACTTCGTTCCAGATTCACGCTGGGGAAGTTAACAGAATTAACGATGTTCCCATTCAGCAAGAAATCAAGCATCTGTTCCGCCACCATGACCGCACAGTTTTCTTCCGCTTCTACCGTACTGGCTCCGAGGTGAGGTGTTGCCATGACCCCGGGCATGCCAATCAGGTCTGGAGTCGGGAAATCGGATATATACTGGTCCAAATTACCCGTACCCAGGGCTTCTTTAACGGCCAGTGTATCGACGATCTCCGCCCTGGCGAAATTAAGTAAAATAGCGTTCTTTCTGGCAACGCTGAGAACGTCTGAATTAATCATCCCTTGGGTTGCCGGCAGGGATGGCACATGCAAGGAAACAATATCCGATTTTGCAAAAAGGGCCTGGATATTATCTACTTTCTTAACCTGACTTGATAACCGCCAGGCAGACTCAATCGACAGGCTGGGGTCATATCCAAACACCTGCATACCCAACTGCAAACCCATTTCCGCGACCATCGACCCGATTGCACCCAGACCTAGAATCCCCAGGGACTTTCCCTTTAACTCTGAGCCTTTAAACTGTTTCTTGCTTGATTCAACCAATTTATTGAGCGTCGCCTTGTCAGACTCTGATTTCAAGCTCTCAACATAATCGATACCCTGAACAATTCCCCGCCGCGACAAAAGCAGGCCTGCCAGTACTAATTCCTTAACTGCGTTTGCATTGGCTCCAGGCGTATTAAACACAACGATACCGCTTTCCGTAAAGTCCGCGACCGGAATGTTATTGACCCCGGCTCCTGCACGACCAACGGCAAGCAGACCCGGCGTCGCGTGTTCAGAGGTGAGTTGATGACTCCTTAACACGACCGCATGCGGATTGGACATATCCGCGGACAATTCGAAGCGATCTCGATCGAATTTACTGAGCCCTTTGGTGGCTATATTGTTGAGCGTTAAGATTCTGAACATGGACCGCCTCGCAAAAAAACAACGCATTCTACACGTTTGGTAGAGTTTGTTTTAGCTTTATTCTCATGCCGGCGATGAAATTCCCTCAAGCACGCCAAACCCAGTGCCTTTTAAGCTCAAAAAACTTATTTAGCAGCGGGGTTGTGAATAGCAGAAGTCAATCATTCCTGGGTTAGCCGCAGAAACTGAGGCCGAACCGATTGACGGCAGTTTTACCGAAGCAAAGACCGGAATAGCAGGCTTCGATAGCGCTTTAATTCATCTACGGTGATCAAACCAGCCTCATAGGCCTTGTTCAGCCCAGCCAACTCCTCCTCGATTGAAGGTGCCTGGCTAGAAAACAAACCGATGAACAAAATCGCAGAAACGACCCCCACCAGAAAAATTTGCTTAAATTTCATTATGTTTACTCCTAAACCAAACAGCACTAGCGACAAATATAATGCCTACCAATATCCCCTGCAGCAAGCCCGATACTTCTACCCACATCCATTCCAAGCTTAAACCTTCACCTGTCACCGAGAATAATGGCAGAGTATGGAGCCACAACCAATCAAATATAATGAGCTCATCATAAGGGGTATAGACTCGCTCTAAGATAACAACCGCGACCGGGATACCAAAAAACCAGACTACCGGCGATGATTTTGCCCAGGCTGAAAGCAGCAGGGCATAGCCGAACCATGGTGCCAACCAGAGACTCTGCATCAATTGATACAACAATAATCTAAACCCATGTGATAAAGGCTTGATCGGCTGCCATAGTATATCCCACACAGGGTATTCGCCACTAATCATAACGAGCGTAATGAAAAGTAAAGATAACAGTTGGGCTACCATGCAGAAACCAAGATAAATCATGGGCACAACTAACCCACCGGTGAGCAGCTTACTTAGCACAGTAAGGCCATCAGAAACCGGCATCGATTTCCAGAACAAGATACTTCTATCTTTTCTTTCATTGAACATTGAACCCAGCAGATAATTCACAGCAACTACCAAGGACATCATCAGAAAAGGATAACTGCTGAGCTGGTAGACTCTATCAAGCAGCAATACTCGCTCAGCGCTTTCTAACCCAGCCAACTTATCAATGCCAAATTCAAAGACGCCCCCCGATACACTCAGATCCGTGTTAATCGTCGTCGTATTGGTAAACAAAAGCAGACCCACCACCGAGACCAGAAACAATCCACTTATAGTCGTAGGCAGATAGAACATCAGGGTCCTGTGTTCCCAAAACTCACGCTTTAACAGGATTGCCATTTGCCGACTAATCATTGAAACCCTCCATTCGACTGTCCAGTTGAACCAACGCCACAAATAAATCTGCTATCGGGGTGAGCTTGATTTCCCCCAGGGACGCCAAGGCTTCAGGTGCCACGGAATCGAAGATCAATTGCCAACGACCCAGTAATTGCTGCTCACCAATCGGTCCCAACTGCCTGGCCTGATCAAGCTTATCCGGCGTAACCTGCAGGGTAGTAAACCGCCGATTCATTTCTTCAATTCGGCTTGCCAGGACCAGTTGTCCCGCATTGAGAAAGACAAGATGAGTGAGCAAGGATTCTATTTCTTCTACCTGGTGAGTACTGATAACCAGACTCCGAGTTTCATCTACAAAATCAGCCAGTAAGCGATCATAAAATGCTTTCCTATAGACGATATCCAGACCCAGGGTCGGCTCGTCTAAAATCAAGAGTCTGACATCATGCGACATCACCAGAGCCAGATGCAACTGGGTCACCATGCCCTTAGAAAGATCCTTAACCTGACTGTTCATTTTAATTTTAGTATTGCCAAGGAGTTCCAGCACCCGAGTCCGGCTGAATCCGGGATGCACGCCTTCGACATAGCTAAGCGCATCAGCTACTTTCAACCAGCGTGGCAGTACACCGACATCCGATATATAACAAACATCCTGCATTATCCGGTGCCGCCCCTTACTTGGGTCCCGACCGAGAACCTCGAGTTGTCCAGAGAAAGTGGTCAGGCCTAGCATGGCCTTCAGGGCGGTCGTCTTGCCTGCGCCATTAGGCCCAATAATGCCGACCACAGCCCCTTGTGGTATTTCAAAACTAAGATTATTCAATGCCACATGAGTGCCATATCGCTTGCTAAGGCCCTGTACAGATACCATGGTGTTCATTCCGCATCCTCGAACAGATCACTTTGACTTATTCCCAACCGACTCATCTTAGCTAGAATGTCCGGCCATTGTTTTTCCAGAAATTGTAATTTCTGTGTTTTTACCAATCGATCTACAGCACCCGGCAGGACGAACATCCCCAATCCTCGACGCTTTTCAACCACCTCTTCTTCCACCAGCAATTGCATCGCCTTGGAGACGGTAATGGGATTGATCCTCTGCTCACTCGCTATCTGTCTGACTGATGGCATGGCATCGCCTTCAGCCAGGATGCCGTCCAGAATCGAATCCGTTAGATAACGATGCAATTGCTTATAAATCGGATCCTTGTCATTCCAGTTAATGGACATAAACGTCGAGTTTTATCGTATTGGTGTTATACAATACTATAACACTAACTCACGATAAACAATGAATAAAAACGATTCAGAAAATCAAAACGAATGAGAATGCGTCAGTGCCGGGTAAAATTAACCGGTGACGGATAAGAATGAGTTAATGATGGATCGTTATTTCAAGGTTATTCACAATCAGGGCTTGCCGGTCAAACGATAACCCAGTGGCGGTGGTCGATCACCTAGCAAGGCCTCATATTGGAAGTCTTTACCCCGCCGGCCATTGAACTCAGCCCAGGCAGTGGCACGTAATTGCGGCTGGCTGAACACATCCATCGCCGTCAGCGCCAGTGTTTTAGCGGCTACCAGCATACCCTTTGCCCCAATACTGGTTCCACCAGCAGCGATGGCCTGCCAACTGTGAGCCGAAGTCCCCGGTACCCAGGTTGCACTCGACATACCAGCCGTAGGAACCGTCCAGCTCACATCACCCACATCAGTTGAGCCATTGCCATGTTCTAGCTGCAGGGGCAGCACCTGCTGTTCTAGGCCCAGCAAACTCTTGCTACTCGTAAACGATGACTCAATCGTTTTAGCAAATTGGATTTCCGACTGATTCATGGCATACCCGCCGACGCGACTGAGGTTAGCATGCATGACTTTTGCCAGCGTCTCATTGGGTAAAAGTGAATGATTGCCGTGCATGGTTTCTGCAGTCACCTGGGTTCCAGTACCGAGAGCGGCGGCATCAGCGGTCCGCATAACCCTGTCCCAGATACCCGTGAGCGTGTCTGCATCTGGGTGCCTGACATAATAATAAACTTCAGCAAAATCTGGAACCACATTGGGAGCGGCTCCTCCACTGGTTATAACGTAATGTATACGCGACGACGAAGGAACATGTTCACGCAACATATTCACCATATAGTTCATGGCCTCGACACCATCAAGCGCAGAGCGGCCTCGCTCTGGTGCTGCCGCAGCATGCGAGGACTGACCATAAAATCGAACCCGCGCAGACTTGTTAGCTAAACTGGTTTCAGGATTGGCAACATTCCGGTCACCTGGATGCCAGTGCAGTACGGTATCAACCTCACTGAATGCGCCCTCACGTACCATGTAGACTTTACCAGAGCCGCCTTCCTCAGCCGGCGTCCCATAAAGTTTAATCGTTCCAGAGCGCCCGTTCTTTTCCATCCACCGACTCACCGCAATCGCCGCCGCTGTCGAACCCACGCCAAATAAATGATGCCCACAGGCATGGCCGGAATGTTTTTCCTCGACAATCGAACGCGTTGGCAAGGCAGCCTGAGAAATCCCGGGTAATGCATCAAACTCGGCTAGTATCCCTACTACGGGTTCTCCCTGACCATAGCTGGCAATAAATGCCGTCGGGATGCCAGCAACATTGGACTCAATCTCAAAGCCAGCCTGCTGCAGGGTTTGCTGTAACAGAGCACTACTCTGAACCTCCAGATAACCCAATTCAGCATAATCCCAGATAGACATAGCTAACTCAGCGTACCCATCGGAGTGCTGATCAAGATAATCCATGACATCCTGCTTATCATCGGCATAGGCCAGGGGTAGGATTAACAATGAAATAAACATCAACCTTCTTAAGAAAACTATGCTGTTCAAGATTATGCTGGTCAAGATAAAGCGCCCTCCTCTGACAATTCTTCCATCAAATCTAAAATAATAGTCTCACTATCGACAATTGCAAACTGTCCCATCGTATCGGACAAGGCTAACCGATCCCGCCAAAGCCCCTCGACCTCCCTCAGGAATGTCTCATCTGTCATATCACCCTCTTCAAGTACCCGACTATAACCTTGCTGACGCATAACCTCAGCATTTTCGACCTGATCGCCGCGGCTTGCCACTGTCGTCAGCGGAATCAGCAGATGGGGTTTACGAGTAACCAATAACTCATAAATGGAATTGGCCCCCGCTCTTGCAACCACAACATCGGCAACAGCAAGCAAATCACCAAAGCCTTCACCTACAAACTCGAGCTGGATGTAACGCGGCCTGGTTTCTAATTCAGTGACAATATGACCCGTACCGACAACATGAATAACGAACCAACTTGCACACAGCACCTCAAGAACTTCCCTCACTTGATCATTGATAGCAACCGCGCCCTGACTCCCGCCGAAGACCAGCAACACAGGTAGATCGGCTTCTATCAACATCGACGACCTTGCCCTGCTGGCGCTTCCCCTGAGCAAGCTATCTCTGACAGGCGTGCCGGTTAATATACCCTTGCCAGTCGGCACCTTTGCCAGAGAAGCCGGGAAATTAACACAGATTCTTTGTGCAAAAGGGAAACAAATTCGATTAGCTAATCCGGGCGTTATATCCGATTCATGGCATATCACAGGCACATTGAGTAGCCTGGCAGCGATCACGACCGGGACTGCAACGTACCCTCCTTTGGAAAAAACCACGTCAGGCTTCAAGCTGATTATCAGGAAACAGGCCTTAAAACAGCCTATCAAAATTTTAATCGGGTCTAGAAAATTCTCCCAGGAAAAATAACGACGTAGTTTCCCTGTTGGGATTGCAAAATAAGGGACTTCAGTGCTTTCCAATAGTTGGGCTTCAATACCATGGTAGGAGCCGACATAGGCACACACGATACCGCGACCCGCACAGGCCTTTATCAAGGCTAAATTGGGGGTCACATGTCCAGCCGTGCCTCCACCTGTAAAAAGTACTTTCATCTAGAGCCGCAATGTCTCTTTTACAAAAGGAATAGTGACCATTTTTTGCCTCCTCAATGACTCGCTTGCCAGCAATTTCATCAGTTCGAGCAGATGCGGTAGATCACGCGGCACACGATTAATCATAAATCGAGAAACCTCTTCAGACAGGCAAAATCCCTGCTGCTGGGCCTTAGCCTGGAGCAATTTCACCTTCTCACCATCATCGAGGGGGTCGGTTGCGATCAGCATCACCGAACGGCACCGGGATGCCAGGTCATTAAGACAAAACTTTACCTGCCCTGGATGATGGTTCAATGCCAATACTAACCAGCTATCAACTCGATCCTGGACCGCATTCATCAAATCAAAGATTGCCAGCTCCCACACGCGATCGCCAATAACCTCGTCGAGATGATCCAAGGCAATGACATGATACTGATCCAATGATTTTAATATTCCAGCGTTAAGGGACTGCCTCAAATCCAGATAAATGCATTCCAGGCCATGTGATTCACCATCGTGGCAGGCCGCCTGCAATAAATGCGTCTTACCACTACCAGTAAGCCCGAACACGACACTGCTCATCGGTGCCGATTGGCGCAGCCTGGCCCCTGCTGACCCAAGATAATTTACGAAGGTCGCATCAGCCCTTAAAGGCAGATCAAAAACGAGTTGTTCGTTCAAGAGGATAACTCGTCATCATCGGCGTCAGTGACCACCGCCCGGTTCACCTCTGCAGAATCTGATTCCAAATCAGGATCGACAGTCAGGTCAGAAGTACTTTGGACTTGGGCCTCCGCATCGCTCCGTGTGAATTCTTCGCTACTTAGCTCGGTGGCATAGTATTCACTTTGTCGATAGTGTTGAACCAAAAAACGCAACAAAACCATTAGAACCGCCGCTAATGGCAATGCCAGCAGGACACCGATAAATCCAAATAACTGCCCCCCCGCCAAAATCGCAAAGATAACGGCCACCGGATGCAAGCCAATTTTATCACCCACCAACCACGGGGTGAGCAAAGTACCCTCGAGTAGCTGACCGCCTGCAAACACCAAAACAACATAACCCGGATGGAGCCAGTCCTGAAACTGATAAAAGGCAGCGATCAAAGCGGCAATGATACCAATAGCAAAGCCAAGATAGGGAACAATGCTGGCAATCCCGGCGACCAAGCCGATCAAAATGGCCAGGTCGAGCCCTACCATGCCCAAGCCGAACGCATAGATTGTCCCCAATAGGGCCATAACCAGCAATTGACCTTTAAGGAATGCTGCCAATACTTCGTCACACTCCAGGGCAAGCTTATTGACCGTGGCAACCATCTCCCTTGGCAACAGGTCCTGAATTCTCGCAATGACCACATCCCAATCGCGCATCATATAGAAAGCCACAACCGGAACCAGCGCGATATTCATCAATGCACCCAGTAGCGCCACCCCGGAGGACGTCACCCTGGCAAGTACCTGGCTAACGATACTACCCGTCTGATGCCAGTGATCCGCTAACTGACTCTTCAAATTATCGATCTGGAAGTCGAAAGGATCGATACCCAGAAGCGATATCAAGGCGGGACTGAGGGTTTGTTGCAGCCATCTCAAGAGGTCGGGTATGCCCTGGGCAAACCGCGTGGTTTCCCTGAAAAGCACGGGTACCAGCACAAGTAGAAGCCCGATCAACAAAACCGCAAAGCCCATAAAAACCACGATTGCACCGGGTGTTCGGCCCAAGCCGGCTCTTTCGAGACGATCAACGAGCGGATCTCCGAGGTAGGCCAATATGATCCCGACCAGAAATGGTGAAAGGATCGGTTCCAATAAATACACCATGCCGCACAGCAGGACCCCGCTGACTAGCAACCAAAAATTTCTACCTAGTGCAATCATACCTCTCCATAAAACCCGTCATTTTCTAATACAGTGACGCTAGTGCAGCCAGCGATACCATAGACGTGATTCGCTTTCATCAGACCCCAGTAAGGTCATTCGCTCATCGAGCTCGATCACACCCACTAGTTGGTCCTGTCTCCCCTCTGTACTCAACAAGTAACGAACGATGTCATCTTCCACACTCATTACATTCACTTCGACAACGGGGGACAAACTCTCAAGATACCGGCTCGCCAGGGCATAGCTTTCCACACTGTTGATACCTTCAATGGTCATCTGCAGATTCCGCTGACTCGAATCTACGGCATAATGCCTGCTAAATTCTTCAGCAATTTGATCTATCATTGAGGTAGCCAGTTGTTGTTTGGTGCCAATATCAACCGCATTAAGCTGCCATCTTTCCTCGAGCTTGACATTCCAGTTTACTGACCAGAGCCCCGAGGATTCCTGCTGGACCCTGGCAGTCAAAATTGTATCCGGTTGATATCGAGCTGAGGCTATATCGATACGATCAAGAAAAGATCCCCAAATTTCTGCCAGGGTCAGATTGGCCGTATCTTCCAAATCCCAGAGCGGATAATAGACAGGAAGTCCTCTTAATTTTGCTTGCTGCTTCAATTGGACATTAAATGCGTCCATTCCTGACTCATTGAGAAACTGACGGCTGTTTCCATCACCCAGTGCAATCCAGAGAAGCACATTAGGTCGGTTACTGCCCCAGAAGGGTAACCCCGCATCGCGGAGTAATTTCGATACCAGGTTTGGCTCAAAGCGAATTCTTATCCGCTGCGAACTGACCTCATTCCCCTCGGTCTCCAGATCCATCCCATCCTCTGGCTGCGATCCCGCTAGTGCAGCATCCGGGACTAATTTTTCCACGGACGCGTAGCTGTACTCGGAGTAATAATTGTCTGGGCGCCTGATCGCCGCTGCGATAATGGCATTATCCGCAAAATCGTTCGTCCCTGACAGACGTTTGATCACCTGGGTTAAGCCTTTCTGAGCGTCTCGTGTGCGTTGCAGCGGCGTCTGCGAATGGGTCACTATCTCAGCCACGTAAAGTTCTTCCACCGTGACCGCAACAGCGGTGCTCATAGAAGCAAAAAATAAAAATAAAACGAACAGGGAACTAATCACGTGTCTGGGCATTCTTATATTAAAAACCTGAAAGCGTGTTATTTTAACACCTGATGGTCGTTACCGCTGCAACCTTATCCATACCAGGGTGCTACAGCGATTCAATGTCTGGCTAATTCGAGTATCTACGTTAATATGAAGATTGTCACAGAGTCTAACTAATTTACAAGATGAAAACATTTTACCAAACTATTTCGACCTTGAGCTGTCTTTTCATGATATCTCTGACTCTGGCCCAACCTGCTAGTGAGCCAAAGGATTTCAAAGTCACTTACAAAGCTGACTATATGGGCCTGCCCATCAGCGCCAAAGGTATTCGTCAACTGGAGATCATCGCGCCCGGGCAATACCTGTTGAAATCATCCGCCAACAGCCTGTTTGCAAATGTCGAGGAAAGTTCAGCTTTCCAGCTCAAGGATGGGACTGCTCAACCCCAGGCCTATCGCTACCAGCGTGCTGGCCTGGGTAAAAACAAAAAGGTGCAATTACAGTTTGACTGGAAAGCGAACAGCGTAACGGATCTGCTCAGCAATACCCAATTCCCTTTAGACCCTGACCGCAACACGTCTGACAAACTCCTTTACCAATTTCAATTGCAGGCGGATCTACTGCAAGCAGCACGGCAACAGACCCTGCCTGATGGGTTTGAATACACCGTTTTTGATGACGGCAGACTGAAACAATACCAATTTCAAATTGTTGGCAAGGAAGTACTGCCAACCAAGCTAGGACAGATCAAGACCTGGAAGATAAAGCGAAGCAACAGTGCTGCAACTCGGTCTACAACCCTGTGGATGGCTCCGGATTACGAATTCATGCTGGTTCGTTTCGAACAGACTGACCGGGACAAAAAAGGTTTCTCTTTAATGATAGAAGAAGCGCAACTCGGTGGAGAACCGATTTCAGAATTTTGAAACTCAGGTCTT
>CAZGCW010000121.1:0-11883 GCA_964524295.1 uncultured Pseudomonadales bacterium | reverse complement strand
AGAGGATCGCCTAAACTGCCAATATGGCCCACGACACCGACAAGCCGATGACCAATGTCACTAACGCCTATGAATCCCTGTTTTCTGACGATATAGCCCTGATTGACGTTCGCGCGCCGATTGAATTCGTTAACGGGAGCTTTCCAAGCGCGGTTAATCTGCCGATTCTAAGTGACGAGGAGCGTCATGACGTGGGACTCATCTACAAGGCTAAAGGACCTCAGGCGGCTCGTCATTACGGGTTCAAGACGGTTAGCGGGTCAATAAAACACGAGCGGGTTGATGCCTGGTGCAATTTTATACAGCAGCATGAACGCACAGCGCTGTATTGCTTTCGCGGCGGTATGCGCTCAGAGATTGCCTGTACCTGGCTTGAGGAAGCGGGTTATAAGACTCAAAAAGTAAACGGGGGTTACAAAGCGTTACGGCAGTTCTTATTGAACACATTGGAATTACAGCATCATGACCTCCTGGTCATTGCCGGTAAAACAGGCACGGGTAAAACACATCTGCTGCATAAACTGAAAGGGGGTATTGACCTCGAAGGCGCAGCCGATCATCGCGGATCCGCGTTTGGTGGGCACATAAGAGAACAACCCGCTCAAATCGACTTTGAAAACAGCATTGCCGTCGCCTTAGTCAAAGCAAAACAGCAGGGTTTAGACACCGTTTATATGGAAGACGAAGGTCGCCTTATTGGTCGCATACACCTCCCTCAAACCCTTCAGTCTAAACTCCAGAGCGCACCGCTAATCCTGCTGGAAGCCTCCCTGGAGGAACGAGTCGAACGTATTTTTGACGAATACATCATCGAACAGTGGCAGGAATACCAGGACTGGTTTAATGAGGTTGCCTTCGAAGCATTCGCAAACTACCTGTTGACTGCGATAGATGCCATCAGGAAAAGGCTCGGTTCGGCATTACACAAGCAGTTGCGCGGTGACCTCGAGCGAGCCCTGTGCCAACAACAGCGGGGAGAGTTTGACGCTCACAAAATTTGGATTGAAGGGCTGCTCAGGCATTATTACGACCCGATGTATAATTACCAGATCAACAAGAAAGGCGATCGAATTGTTTATCGGGGTAATCACCAGGAAATTCTGGATTGGCTAAACAAAACCAGATCAACACAATCGGCACCCTGAACTCGACTGGCATCAACCCGCGGTCGCGTCCCGCTCAACCACTCCAAGCGTTGCTTCCTGAGGTGTTAGGAGGCCCTATTTAATAACTCTTTTCCTGACCCAGCACCTGCTCTGCGATAAATGATTTCACTAATTCCTGGCTCACGGGCGCGATCACCGGAATCATGATTTCTCGCAGATAGCGTTCCACATGATATTCCCTGGCATAACCCATACCGCCATGGGTGAGTACCGCTCTCTGGCAGGCTGATAGGGCTGCCTGCGCAGCGAGATATTTTGCTGCATTGGCCTCTGCACCACAGGCCTGCCCCCGGTCATAGAGATCAGCCGCTTTAAATGCCATGAGTTGAGCCGCTTCTAATTCCATCCAGTTTTCAGCCAGCGGATGCTGTATACCCTGGTTCTTGCCGATGCTTCTGTCAAAAACCACTCTTTCTCTGGCGTAGCCGGCTGCTTTTGCCAAGGCAGCATGTCCAAGACCCACGGCTTCTGAGGCAATCAATATCCGCTCCGGGTTCAAGCCGTGCAGCAGGCATTTCCAGCCATCCCCTTCTTCGCCAATACGGTCGACAACCGGCACGGCTAGATCGTCTATAAACAATGCATTCGAGTCAACTGCTTTACGGCCCATTTTATCAATCAGTCGAACTTCGATACGCTCGCGGTCAAGGTCCGTATAAAAGAGGGTCAGGCCTTCAGTCGGCTTGGCGCAATCAGCGAGTGGTTTTGTTCTGGCTATAATCAGGATCTTATTGGCTGTTTGGGCGGTAGTTGTCCACAATTTCCGACCATTGATAACATAATGATCACCATCACGAACGGCTCGTGTGCTTAGGCGTGTGGTGTTGAGGCCGGCATCTGGCTCAGTGACTCCAAAACAGGCTCGATGTTGCCCTTGAATGAGGGGTGGCAGTAACCGTTGCTTCTGTTCTTCAGTGCCGAAGACAACAATCGGGTTTGGGCCAAACAGGTTCAGATGCACCGCCGATGCGCCGCTCATTCCAGCTCCGGACCTTGCGATGGTATGGGCCATTATCGCGGTTTCCGTAATTCCCAGACCGGCTCCACCATAAGCTTCGGGCATGGCAATCCCCAACCATCCCCCAGCCGTAATGGCCTTCACGAAAGCCTCGGGAAACTCGCCATCCGTATCTCGTTCCAACCAGTACGCATCATCAAATTCACCACAAATCCTGGCAATGGCGGCCTGGATGGAGTTTTGCTGGTCAGTAAACTCGAAATTCATTCATTTGCCTCAAATTCAATTGAACGCGCTATGTAACACGCTATTTAACTCTTTCTTTAACGCTCTGTTTAGCTCTTTACGCAATCAGGTACTCACCATTCTCACGACAAACATTACTTGAAAAGACACCAGAACCCCATTCTGCCTGAAGCCAAATCAGAAACCCAGCAAGCAAATCTTGCATATTTCTCCACTTTCTATTCAGATGTGATCCACATTAAGGTAGTAATATTAATTTTCCTTAATAATTGCAGGCGTCATTTGGAAACAGGGATCAAGAAGGTGCGGGTGCAGATAGCGGTAGCAGACAAAGCCTCTGGGATGAGTCGTTACCTTATCACAGACCGCCCTATCAAAGGGGCAACACCCTTAAGAGCCAAAGTGTAATTAACAAGTGTAATTAACAAGTGTAATTAACAAGTGTAATTAACAAGTGTAATTAATAAGGAAAACACATTAGCCTTAAGACCGCTAATATTAATCATGATAAATGAATGAAGCAGGATATTTTAGCGCCACAGAGCAAAGATAATAAAAACGATAAATTTCCCCGCTGGATCAGGCACTTATAATCACAGACTAACAAAGTTAGTTAACCCTGTGCTCGAATATTGGAATGCTGCGTAAAAAAGTTTTGCCGTGTGGATAGATAGCGATTCCTATGCAAATATGGAATGACGAAACAGGGGTGAAAGAACGCGATGAATGCAGCGACACAACCAATTAAGTATGCGCACATGACGACCAAACGTGGCAGGACGCGGAAAAAGTTAATTACCGCTGCCAGAGACCTAATCTATAACAAAGGCATAGAAAATATATCGATTCAGGATGTCACCGAAGCAGCTGGACTCGCTACCGGTTCGTTCTACAATTATTTTGAAAATAAAAACGCGATCATTCAAGCGATCATCGAAGACTTTGATAATCTTTTTGCAACCTGCCTCAGCGAAACACGCAACAAATTGAATGATCCTGCCATGCGGCTTTCGGTGACGTTAAAATATTACTTTACCCAGGCACTGGAAAATGAAGCCTGGCGGAGTTTTATCATCAGTGCCGGCCTATCTGACACACATATCCTGGCGCAGGATTCAAAAGAATGTCGCGACGACATCAACGCAGGTAAAAAAGGCGGCCGGTTCAGATCTGAGAATACGTCTATTACTCAAAGCCTCATAACCGGCATGGCGACCTATGTCACGCTCGAAATTCAGAGAGGAAACCTGGCCAAGAGCGCCATCAATGAAACGATTCGTCATGTGCTAAGAATGCTCGGCCTACCCGATATCGCAGCTAAGGCATTTGCTGAAGCCCCCCTACCCGATATTGCTGCGCCTGTTCGGGAAGATCTGCCTGCGGATGAGGGCATTCCTTTCAGGATTTCAATAGAAAGGAGAAGTAAGAGCAGAGAGGTGCAGTTAACCAGCATCCCCGGCCAAAGACAGTAACAGTCCGCGAGCCTACCCCGTTCAAGACGTGGGTCTGCGGCCGATTCTAGGACGCTTGTGTCAGCCTGTAACGAATCATGGTCCTGGAACCATCTGCAAGGCCATTTCGAAAAGACGCCCGCCATAATAGCCATTCCAGGGGGTACTTTTCACCAAATAGCGGCATCAAATCATCCCAAAGTGTTGCTTCGGAGACGATGTCTGCATTCGCAGTATAGGTGGGCAACCTCAAATAGGCTTGATTAGATTTATCCCAATCACCGACATCACCTAACCATAGCCTGGCTTGGACCAGTCCCTGTGATACCGCTTTAACCCGCCAACTCACCGTATCTGAACAGACATAAAGCGCGCCCTTAAAACGGACGTACCAAACTTCAGCCTGGCAACGACTTAAAGCCTGGTTGCTTTTAACTGGGGATATATATGCAAATGGGCTGTTTTCCAGCACCTGGGTATGGGTATTTCCTAATGCCATGGGTTGTAAAAGGGGCAACGAACCACACAGCGCCAGCACCTGTCTTCGCGAGAGCGTCACGGGCTACAGTCCCAGAACCATCTTGGCCATGATATTCCGCTGAATCTCGTTTGAACCCGCATAAATCGACACTTTGCGCGTATTAAAATAATCTGGCGCCGTAGCCGCGGCATAGTCTGGGCCAATGGGTTCTACATTAAGGCCAGGGATAGGTGCAGGGTTATCAAATGGAAGCCCATAATTCCCGGTTACTTCCAGGGCAAGCTCAGTTAAGGTCTGTTGCAACTCTGTACCCCGGCACTTCAAAAGTGACGACTCAGGCCCGACATTCTTACCTGCCGAAAGCGAACTAAGAATTCGTAATTCTGTAAACTCCATCGCCGATATAGCGATCTCAGTTTCTGCCATCTTCTGCTGAAAATCAGGATTACTCGCGAGCGCTTCATCTCCATCACGCTCCACCTGGGAGATTTCCCTGACGCGCTGTAATGCTGCCTTTAATCCATGAGAATAAGCATTGCCTCGTTCAAATTCCAACAAGTATTTCGCATAAGTCCAGCCTTTACCCTCCTCGCCGATTAAGTTCTCCACAGGAACTTTGACATCGGTAAAATGAATCATGTTGATTTCCTGATGGCCTTCAGGTGGACAATCAATGGTGACAATGGGTTGCACATCGATGCCCGGAGAATGCATATCAATGAGCAGGAATGAAATACCGACCTGTCTGATAGACTCATCACTTGTGCGCACCAGGCAAAAAATCATATCGGCGTGCTGACCCAGGGTATTCCAGGTCTTTGTCCCATTAACCGTGTAAAAATCACCCTCACGAACCGCTTTTGTCCGCACTGACGCCAGGTCAGATCCTGCGCCCGGCTCGGAATACCCCTGGCACCACCAAGTGCGGCTGGCCAGAATATCCGGCAAATATTTCTCTTTTTGCTCGACTGAGCCATATTTCATAATCACAGGAGCAACCATACCCAGGCCGAACGGGATAATTAACGGGGTATTGGCTCGTGCCATCTCGAGATCAAACAGGTATCGCTGCGTCGGGGTAAATCCGGGCCCGCCATGTTCGACAGGCCAGCCAGGAGCGGACCAACCTCTGCTATGCAACGCCTGCTGCCAGATGACATGGTCCTCTTTAGTGAGCGAACTCCCCGGGCTGCGCAGCATACGCTGGCGCATCTCTTGGGGATAATTTTCTTCAATCCAGGTCCTGACTTCTTGCTGAAAAGCAAAGTCTTCAGGCGTGAATGATAAGTCCATCGTACTGACCTCGTTCAATTTCGTTAATTATAGTGTGTCTTAGCCTGCCTGCTCAACCAGACGCCGGCCAACCACCTTTAATGCCAGAGTCTCCTCGGTACCCTCAAAAATAGATAGCACTCGTGCATCCAACCAGTACCGGCTGACATCAACTTCTTCGGCATACCCCATCCCGCCATGCAATTGCATCGCCTCTCGAGTCACCCATTCCGCTGATTTGCAGGTCATCAGTTTTACCAGGCTTGCTTCCATTTGTCCCTTACCCTGATCCATTAGCCTACCCACAGCGTAGGTAAATTGTTGTCCCGAAGCGACCGCCATGGCCATTTTAGCCAGTTTGATTCTGGACAGAGGATAATGAGCAATGGGCTGCGAGAAAACCTGACGCTCACAAGCATAACTCAGTGCCTTGTCAAAAGCGCCCCGCATCACCCCACAAGCCCTTGCCGCCGTTTGTATACGGCCTCCAGTGAAGCCCCTCATGGTAAAATAGAAGCCCTTACCCAAGCCCTGACCTTCACCGATAACATGACTATGTGGAACCAGATAATCCTTAAAAAACAACTGGTAGCTATGCATGCCACGATAACCGATCGTACTGATAGACTGGCCCGATAATTCCCCGCCCTGCTCTTGCGAAAATGAAAATGCAGGTTCATCTGTCGGCGGTTTCTCTACTAGAAACAGGCTTAACCCGCGATGCCCCAAAGAGGCATCCGGGTCTGTTCGTGCCAGGGTCAGCAGCACATTGGCCTTGCCTGCAAACGTGCTCCAGGTTTTTTCTCCGTTGAGTAACCAGCCTGATTCCGTCAGAGTTGCCTTGAGCTTAACTGCGGCCACATCTGAACCGAAATCTGGCTCAGTAATGGCCACAGCACAGAGCGTCTCGCCTGAAGCAATACGCGGTAACCAGTGGTCTTTTTGTTCCAGAGTCCCTCCCTCAATAAGTGCTCTAGAAAGGATTTCAGGTCGGGTTATTAATGACCCCGCTCCGCCAAGGGAGACCCGACTGAGTTCCTCTGTGACCACGATCATACCCAGGGTGTCTTCCTTTTCATCAGGAAGTAGTCCGCCGTAGCGTTCGGGTACAGATAACCCAAAACAGCCGAGTTCCCTTAAGCCATCAAGGATAACGTCTGGAATTATCCTATCCTCGCGGTGTATTTCTTCCGCTAACGGTCCTACCACCTCTTCAGCAAACTGGCGAAAGGTATCCGCCATGATCTGTTTTTCGCTTTCGAGGCCACGCTGACCCAATTCACCTTGACGTTCAACGAGATGTCGGCCGATTTCGGAAAGATGGCTATGAGCCAGGTGGGACGAACAAAATTGTCGCGCCGCATCTGAAAGCTGGGCACGTTGAGCATCCAATCCAAAGTCGTCTGAGCAACCCAGCCTGTGACTAACCTGTTGTAGCATTTGCGCAGAGAAGGCATTTGCCAAAGTAGCATCCATCTCTGATCCCTGGCTCGCATTAGCAAGAAAAGCCCGCGCACATTCAACTTCTGCCTTGCTTAAAGCCAGGTCATAGATAGCCTGCTGATAAAGATTCTCCTGATCTGCATCAATCTTACCGTTGGTCATGATACGGCCTTTAACAAAACTGAGGCCCTGCTCCAGTTTTTGATTAATTTCATCTAAATGTTTCTGAGCAACGACCATGGTTAGCTTATCTCCTCTACCGGCGGTGCGATCAACTCGCAGTTGTTTCAAACACCCTATTCTAAACCATGCGTTGCTCACACAGTAGTCAGTGCAATCAAGGACCAAATTCGGTATGGTTCACCCACGTAAAAAGAGCGGCTAAAAAATGAGCCTTAGTCCAGATATAGATTTGGTTACCCATTACTTTTCAACACTTCAGACCCGAATCTGCGACACGGTGTCTGAAATAGATGGTCAGGCAAAATTCAGCCTGGAGGATATTGAGACACCCCTTGGCGGTCATTCAAGACCCAGAGTACTGGACCAAGGCCAGCATATAGAACGCGGAGCCGTGCAATATACACACAGCATTGGAGCCGCCCTACCAGCGGCTGCAACGGATCGAAACCCGCACCTGGCTGGCAAGTCTTTTCAAGCAGTCGCAATCTCGATGATCATGCATCCGGTAAACCCTTTTGTGCCCACTTTCCACGCCAATTTACGGTTTTTCCTGGTTGACGAGGCAAACTGGTACTTTGGCGGAGGCTTTGACCTGACCCCTTTTTATCCCTTCAAAGAAGACGTTATACACTGGCATAAAACGGCATTGGCGGCATGCTCACCCTTTGGTGCAGACATCTACCCCCGCATGAAGAGCTGGTGCGATGACTACTTTTATCTCAGCCACAGAAAAGAAGCCCGAGGAGTCGGTGGTCTATTCTTTGATGACTGGACTGAGGGTGGGTTTGAGCAGAGTTTTGAACTGGTACAGAGCATCGGCAACCAGATTTTACCGGCTTATCAACCCATTTTGGAGAAACGAAAAGACTTACCCTACAGCTCACAGAACAAGGAATTCCAACACTATCGACGGGGTCGATATGCCGAATTTAACCTCGCCATAGACAGAGGAACTCGTTATGGCATTCAATCAGGTCGGCGTATAGAATCCGTATTAGCCTCCATGCCACCGCAGGCAATCTGGAAATACAACTGGCAGCCGCAACCCGGATCACCCGAAGCTGAGCTTTATGAATACTACTTACAACCCAGAGATTGGCTTAAAGAACACTAACCATTACGTAACACGGTCAAATCATGATCACCAGTAAGCTGCCTGATGTTGGTACCACCATTTTTACGGTCATGTCAAAAATGGCGCTTGACCACAACGCGGTTAATCTTTCACAAGGGTATCCGGACTTCCAGCCACCCCAACCTTTATTGGCGTTTTTCCGAGCAAGGCTGCTCGGTGGTCACAACCAATATCCACCCATGCACGGAATCGCCCCATTACGGGAGCAAATCGCCAAAAAGGCTGCTCGTCACTACGGTGCCCGCATCGATGTAGAGAATGAAATCACCATAACATCAGGGGCCACAGAGGCTATTTTTGTCGCCGTTCAAGCCACCATACGGACAGGCGATGAGGTGATTATTTTTGACCCCGCATTTGATTGTTATGCGCCTGCTATCACCTTAGCCGGTGGTATTGCACGGCACATTCCCTTAGCGTCCCCTGACTTTAAAATCGACTTCCAACGCTTGGCAGACACGATTACGCCGAAGACCCGGTTGATCATCGTTAACTCACCCCATAATCCCTGTGGTTCCGTACTCAGCCAAGACGAGGTAAATCAATTTGAGCTACTGGTTGAAAAACATGATGTGTTGATACTCTCTGATGAAGTCTACGAGCATATGGTGTTTGATGGCCATCAACATCATAGCTTCCTGGGCAGTGAATCAATCAGGCAGCGAACATTTGTTATTTCCTCTTTTGGTAAGACTTACCACGCTACAGGTTGGAAAGTCGGTTATTGTATTGCCCCGCCCTTGCTCACCAAGGAGTTCCGAAAAGTCCATCAGTTCGTCACATTTACGACGAATACGCCAACCCAATGGGCTATCGCAGATTTCATGGCCGCGTACCCAGAGCACGAAACCAGCCTATCAAACTTCTACCAGGAAAAGCGTGATTGCTTCAATCGGTTAATGACGGGCCACGGTTTCCAAATGTCTCCCAGCGCTGGAACTTACTTCCAATTGGCAGATTACTCCTCCCTTGCAGATGTGCCCGATGTCCTTTTTGCAGAACAACTCACCGTTGAATATGGTGTTGCGGTTATACCGATATCGGTATTTTCGCAATCACCGCAAGAAAACCAGCGCATCATTCGCTTCTGCTTCGCCAAAGAGGACAAGACTCTTGCCTTGGCAACGGAGCGACTAGCCCAAGTTAAAACCGGCACCACCGGCAGGCAGCGCCCATGAATGCCATTAATATCGCTTTAGTGCAGGCAGATCTGGTCTGGGAACAGGCGGACCTGAACCGAAAACAGTTAGAGGGATACATCCAAGCGGCCCAACCGGGAGATATCGTGGTTCTGCCAGAGATGTTCACAACCGGTTTTTCCATGCGATCATCTGATCTGGCCGAAACAACCCAGGGCGACACCCTTCAGTGGATGGCATTACAAGCCAGCGCATTGCAGGTGGTCCTTTGCGGCAGTCTGATCATTAGTGATCAGGGGCAATTTTATAATCGTTTTATTTGGATGCCCCCGGACGGAGAAATGCGCTTTTATGATAAGCGGCACTTGTTTAGGATGTCGACAGAAAATGACCATTACAGCGCTGGAACCGATCGACTGTTGATCGATTACCAGGGCAACCATATCTGTCCTCTAGTCTGTTATGACCTCAGATTTCCGGTTTACTCTCGGAATAACCAGGCATATGACCTGGCAATCTATGTTGCTAACTGGCCCGCTGTGCGTCGACAGCACTGGATAACCTTGTTAAAAGCCAGGGCAATCGAAAACCAGTGTTTTATCGTTGGGGTCAATCGCATTGGGACGGATGGGAATCAGGTTGATTATTGCGGGGATTCGATGGTGATTGGCTATCAGGGTGACACCCTACTTGATATGCGTGAAGCACCGGGCTTACAGAGAATCTCCCTAAGTTTTGCGGACCTGGCAACTTATCGGTCAGATTTTCCGGCATGGAAAGACAGCGATTCCTTCACCCTAACCTGACGAACGGTTCAGGAATGAGCAGGCAAATCGATTTTTTCCGTCAAAACGAACACTTTCATAGCCTACCAGCCCAGAATTGACAAAACCTCCGGATTAGTTCCATTCTTTTACCCTGTATACCGTTTACAATGGCGGTTCATTTATCTCAGGGCCGACAACGGTGCTGCATTATCTCAGTCAGCTTCTCGCCGAATATGCCGGTCCTGTCCGGCTGCTTTCCAGTTATATTTTCCTCTCAGGCGCGGGCACGGCCGTGGCGGCACTATCCGTATGGTGGTTACTACCCAAGTACTGGCACTGGCTACCCAAAGACAGTGGCCGACCCTTTGCTGTCGATTCTGAAGTCAGCGTTGGCAAACCGATGAGTGCCGGCGCCTTATTTATTCCTGTTTTCGTCATCACAGCACTCCTGTTTGTCCCTTTTGACCCTCGCATTTTCGGCATTCTAATCTGCCTAGTCATGGCCATGATCGTCGGATACCTCGATGATGCATCGACCCAAGGCTGGAGTGAATATCGACTGGGTGCATTTGATCTCGTGGTGTCCGTGCTGGCTGCCATTATTATCTGTGGTCTGGAACCTTACACTATCTGGCTTCCCCTGCTTAAGAACGCTATCGAGATACCCGCCTGGCTGTTCATCTGCGGGGCAACTCCCTTACTATGGGTTTCAATCAATGCCACGAACTGCACCGATGGCGTTGATGGGCTGTCAGCCAGTTTGTCAGCAATGGCGATCCTGTTTCTGGGTGTCATTCTCTATGGGATAGTCGGGCACGCGCCGATTGCAGCCTACTTATTGGTTCCCCATTATGCTGACGGTGCCCAATGGGCAATTGTTGCTTTTATCATGGTAGGCTGCCTGACCGGCTATCTCTGGCACAATAGCTACCCCAGCGCGGTATTAATGGGTGATTCCGGCTCTAGACCGGTGGGCCTGCTCCTCGGCTTACTTGTGTTGGCTTGCGGTAACCCTTTTTTGATACTGGCCGTTGCCTTCGTTGTTTTGGTTAATGGTGCTACCGGCATGATAAAAGTCGCGTTATTGCGCTTCCTGAGCATCCCTATATTCAGGAATATTCGTTACCCATTACATGACCATGTTCGCCACAACATGGGCTGGTCGAATACGCAGGTTCTGGTTCGATTTATGCTGCTACAGGCGGTAGGCACCCCTATATTGCTGGTCCTCCTGCTGAAAATTCGATAACCCCGCCTATCTGTTCCTGAGTCCAGTCAGTTCCAAAGCTCACTCATCCGGCTCAAATGGGTTAATCAGGGCGGTCAGCACATGATCCTGCCATTTCCCATCGATTCGCAGGTATTGTCTGGCATGGCCTTCTATTTCAAAGCCCAATCGGGCCAGCAGACCTGCGCTACGCTCATTATGAGGCATATAACCCGCCATTATGCGATGCAACTCTAATTCCAGAAATAAGTAATCAATGGCGGCTGTTAGCGCTTCTCGCATCAAACCCTGGCCTTCATGATTAGCCGCAAGTGCATATCCAAGGTGACATGATTGCATCGTTCCCCTGGCAATCTGAGTGAAGTTACAAACTCCTAGCACCTCGTTCTCATTCTGATTGAGCATCACCAGGCA
>CAZGCW010000120.1:0-11919 GCA_964524295.1 uncultured Pseudomonadales bacterium | reverse complement strand
AAGGGGGCGCTGCTCAGCATTTTTTTCGGCGCCATCCCAACGCATGACCACTAACCTGGGCTCCTGAACACTGCCCTGGGCCACCCCGAGTAGGGCGCCCATTCCAAGTTGTTTCATTTTCGATGGCCCAAGAACTTCCACTTTTACGCCATCATCAGATAGGGCTTGGGCGCGGGTGGCAAGTTGACATCGGAGCCGGTCATCAACAGATTACCATTGGCGAGTAATCTGCCGTACCCGGGATGGATGTGTTTAAATACCCAGCGATGGACTACCTGGCCCTGCATATCGATTAGATACGTGGACTGGTCACCATGGGGGGTTAGTAAGGTATAGCCTTTGGTAGACAGTCCGGGGTTGTGGAAAGTGAGACCTGTTGGCCGACTAATTGACCATCCCATTTTAACTCCTGTTAACGCGGGTTTGATTGTGAAGGCTGAACTATACCTCAGTTTTCAGGAATGGTGGGAATCCGAGTCTTGCTTAAAATACGGGTTGGTTTGTTCTTCGGTCTAGTGAGCAGGCGTTATCAGCTTGGCAGGTGGCCTGGATCTCACAGCAACAAATGCTGCGTGTTGATGTCCTTTTGCAGGAGCGTCGAAATTAGATTTGATCAGGCCGAACCTGCTATAACGGATCCGGAGGCGAGTGCCGTCAGCCATTGGCCGGGATGGTTCTTTCAGCGTAACAAACTGCTTTTTCCCTATTTATCATGTGTTAGTATTTTACCGATCAGGTGATTGAGTAAGGATGAAAATGAAAGTAGGCTATTTGCTGGCATGTTTGCTACTAACGGTTGTTCTGGTCAGCTTTTATTCTTGTTCCACCTACTCAGAAACCGATATGAACCCAACTAAACACCCTTTCGTATTTCATTTGATCCAGGAAAAATTCTGGCAACAGGCAAAGGCCACAGGCAGCGTGTACTACCCTCCGACTTATGATCAGGATGGATTTACCCACGGCACTTCCAACCCGGAAAAACTGCTAGCCGTAGCCAACCATTTTTATCCGGATGTGGCAGGGAATTGGTTGTGTCTGAAGATGACAGTGCAGAGCCTAGCCGATACCGGTGTGCGAACAGTATTCGAAGGGACTGCTCCAGTAGGCGATATTCAACCGGACTTTGTTGGTGCAGACGACGAGTTATTCCCTCATATCCTGGGAGGAATTCATCCTGATGCGGTAATCGAAGTTCATCCCGTAGAACGGAATTCTGATGGGGCTTATCTCAAAATCACGGGTGTCACTGGAAACTGAGGGTGGCACTTAGAACCACCCAGGCCCTAGCCAGATAAAGAGCGTCCGGGGTTCTGGTTTTTATGGCAATCAGAGGAGCCTAGCAGGATTAATTACCTTCTGACCGAGCAAGTCCTTTTATGCCGACTTGTGCGCGTGCCCGGGTCAACGTATCTTGAAAAACAGCAATCAGTAAACAGAGGGTAACAATGGACTGGGGCATACATCTACCGCAACTGGGTAAGCAGGTCAGTCGTGAAAACCTGAAAAGTTTTGCAGAACGGCTTGATGCGCTGGGAATTCACTCTGGCTGGGTGAGTGATCACATTTGCTGGCCCGCTGAATTTGAACCTAACTACCCTTATACTAACGATGGTAGTTTCCCTGCACCGAATGATATGGCCTGGTTGGATCCTATCGGTACCTTATTATTTGTATCAGCCTGTACTGAGAATCTGAAGCTTGGCACCACGGTGTTAATTCTCCCTTACCGCCTTCCTGTGGTCACTGCCAAGCAACTAGCCACCCTGGATGTGCTTTCAAACGGGCGATTGATCCTCGGGGCCGGGATTGGCTGGATGAAGGAAGAAGCAGAAGTTCTGGGCATGCCGTTTGATAACCGTGGTAAAAGAAGTAATGAGCAACTGGAGATGTTCAGATCATTATTTACAGATGAAGAACCCGAATTCCAGGGTGATTATTATCAGCTTCCCAAAGTGAGGTTTGAACCCAAGCCAATCCAAAAAAATATACCCATCTGGATTGGCGGAAATACCACCATGGCATTTCGGCGGGTTGCACAATACGGCCAGGGTTTTCAGGCGGCGTTTCAGCCCATGAGTCGAATTAGTGAGGAAATTGAAGAGATTAGTCAGTGTTGTGAAAGTATAGGCAGAGATCCAGCTGAGCTCACTTTTTCGGTGCGGATGTATCTTGACCCTATGGGCATCATGGAAGAAGAAAAATCACTAACGGGTAGCCCCGAGCAGATACAAGCAACGGTAGGGCAACTAGAAAAAATCGGAGTCTCTCATATTCTCATTGATCCTGTCGCTCCAGGAGGGATACAGGGGCGCCTTGCTGCCGTCGAGAGATTGATGGGAAGTCTTGCTGATTAATTGCCCTAGGTGGAATAATCAGGCAATCAAGGGCAGCTATCGGCATTTGTCCTTGAATTATTCTTTGAACGGCGATGCGTTCGCATGAATGCTTATTGCTTTATTGCAGTAAACATAGCTCGCAATAATTAAGGGTAGTACGGAGAAGGTTAGTAGCATTGATTCGTTTTGAAATAACAGGAAATCGTAAGCGCCATGTAGGCAGATCGCAATTGCGAGGCCTTTCAGCCGGGTGATCGATTCCAAGGCTGATTTCTCAAATTTTGCCTTTCCCACATAGTAACCCATGAAGATACCAAAGGCAGCGTGCATTGGCACTGCTGTGAACATCCGGGCTATCGCAACTTCCATACCGCCACTGAGCACATAGAATAGGTTTTCAAAAGTGGCAAAACCCAGGCTGATCATGACCGCATAGATAATGCCGTCGAAAGGTTCATTGAAGGCGGGTTTTCGATAAGCAAATAGAATCAGAACCAGGTACTTGCCTAATTCTTCAAAAAATCCAACAATCAAAAATGCGGCTAGGAAGGCCGTGGTCAAATTCATATCAGCATCCAGGTCGAAGCCATAGCGGTCAAAGAAGAAGGACTCGGCAATCGCCGCTGGGATGCAGGTGGCTGCGCCCAGGAAAAAACATTTTAGAAGCAGTCCCAGAGGCTCTTTTTCGTGTTGATCACGCCAATAAATATAGAGCCCAATTGCCAGGCCTGGCGCTAAAGCGAGTAGTAAAAGGATCATATTTAGACTTTCCTGAAAATAGGAAGGAATTGCAACTACTCTTGTTATGTCCTGAGAGCTGCTTTGAAGTCAATCTATGCTGGCAAGTATTCTGGAGGGAATCGACAGTTTGCTTGAGGAAGGTAGCGCGTAATCTTGTCAGCCGAGGGGCTATGAGCAACAGAAAAAGCCGCTGCAGCACTAACCGAGGAAAGCCAACTCAATGACCCGTTTTGCAAAAAAAGATTAAAGCGGTTAAAACTGGTTTGTTTCTTGATCGAAAATCACCGCGTTGACTGATGAGGTAATCGATAGCTAATGATAAAACCACACCCGCTCTTATTGATGGCTTTACTGTTCTTTGCCAGCGGCAGTAGGGCGGCTGAGAAAGTTCTGATAGATACAGACCCTGGTGTAGACGATGCATTAGCAGTGGTCTTCGCCTTCGCTTCGCAGGACCTTGAGGTGGTTGGTTTGACGACGATCTTTGGCAATGTCGAGACGGCGTTGGCGACTCGTAATGCCCTTCGTCTCCTGGATCTGGTCAATAGAGACGTTCCCGTTGCCGAAGGGGCGATAAAACCATTGTATTCTAAAAAGCTGCCAACACCTGACTTCGTGCATGGCAAAGATGGTTTTGGCGAGGTCAACCTACCTGAGTCACAACGACAGCCTCTAACAGAGTCTGCTGCAGAATTTATTGTCAGGACCGTCATGACAAGTCCAGGTGAAATCACATTGGTGGTGCTGGGTCCGATGACCAATATTGCACTCGCATTGGCTCTGGAGCCCGATTTAGCCAGTCATGTCAAAAGTGTTGTCGCCATGGGCGGGGTGCTACAGGTCATGGGAAACGTGTCTCCTGTTGCATCCGCTAATATCCTTGGTGACGCCCACGCAGCAGACATTGTCCTGGGAACGGATTGGGATGTCACTTTGGTTCCCGCAGATACGACCCGGCAAGTCAGAGTCACAGACCAGTGGCTAGAGCGTGTTCGAACTAAGGGTGGGAGAACGGGCCGGTTTATCCATGATATTAGTGGCTTTTACCGTGACTTTTATCGGCAAGGTGGGGTAATAGATGGATTTTATAATCACGACCCCACAGCAATGGCTTTTGTTGTTCAACCCTCCCTTTTCAAGACCGAACGGCGGGCCATTCGTGTGGTAACAGATGGTATCAGTATTGGTGATGTGGTGGCTGCAAAAGAAATGCATTACCAGGCACCTGGGCCTTGGTTTGGTATCCCTTTGGCGACGATAACAACTGAAGTTGATGCAGACGGCGTGATGCAGTTGCTTGAAGCCGCTTTAATCGAGCATTAAGCCGATCAGGAAATTGTCTATGTTTCGAGTACTCAGTTTGCTGGCGAAAATGAATCAAACTGTCTGTGGCGCTGCGAGGAACTTAGCCGGGGTTCTTCTTGTTATTATGCTCCTGGTTGTGGTCCTGCAGATCGTGTTTCGTTATGTGCTCAATGACTCGCTGATCTGGAGTGAGGAAATCGCCAAGGTGATGATGGTATGGACGGCATTTCTTATTGCACCCTGGGCCTACCGGATAGGGGCTAATGTCCGTATCGAGTTGTTTATAAACGAGATGCCCGGGGTATTCAGAAATTCGCTGATGTTATTCCTCAATTTACTGGTGTTCTGGATTATCGTTGTGTTTTTCCGGGAGAGCATTGGCTTCTGGCAACGCGGTTTAATGGTGCGCGCCGATAGCCTGCCTATTCAGGTGGCATGGTTCTATTCTGTAGTCCCAGTCGTGTTTTCCATTATGGTACTCGTAGGTATAGAGCAGCTCTTGCGTAATGTCCTGACCTTAATGTATCCGGGGCAGGACTTCGATCTACCGCCGTTCGATGATCTTACCGAGTTAGAATAGGACGAGTTTGCCCATGTCCTTAGCTTATTTCTGGATTTTCATTTTTTTGCTTGCTGCCAGCATGCCAGTGGTGTTCGCGTTATTAGTTGGGCCAGGATTGAGCCTGGCCCTGGATGGAGAGCAGGTGTTTTATAAAACCCTGTTATCCAGGCTGTATAATGGCATGGACTCGTTTCCGTTGATGGCCCTGCCTTTTTTCATCCTTGCGGGTCAGGTTATGAATTCTGGCGGCATTACCCGGTCCATTGTTGACTTCAGCCAGGCTATGATTGGCCATGTCCGAGGGGGGCTGGCACAGGTCAATATTGGTTCATCACTGCTGTTTGCTGGCCTATCTGGCTCTGCTGTGGCAGATGCATCTGCGCTTGGAAAAATATTTATTCCCGCTATGAACCAAAATGGCTACAGTCGGCCGTTTGCAGCTGCAATCACGGCTGCATCTTCGGTTATTGGTCCCATTATACCGCCCTCTGGGATCATGATTCTGTATGCATTCATCATGAATGTGTCGGTTGCTGGGTTGTTTGCTGCTGGTCTGGTACCCGGGTTGATGATCGCTGTTGGGTTGATGGGCATGACGAGTTATCTAGCGAGGAAGCGAGGATACCCTGTTGCCAACCAACGGGTAAGCTGGCATCAAAGGGGTGTGGCCTTGCGCGGTACCTTGCCAGCATTGTTGACTCCGGTCATTCTGCTTGGTGGAATTCTAGGGGGTGTATTTACTCCGACCGAAGCGGCCGCAGTGGCCGCGGTTTATGCGATTCTGGTGTCAGTATTCTATCTGCGGACATTGCGATTGAGGTCGTTGTTCCAGATTTTTGTGTCGTCAGTGGCCCAATCTGGCATCGTGCTCATGCTGGTAGGCGCCTCGGTCGCCTTCGCTTGGATTATTACGGTCTCGGGACTCGCTCATACGGTTGTCGATGGCATGGCCAGTATCAGCAACAACATATTGGTACTACTGTTTTTGCTAAATATCTTCCTGTTATTGATTGGCATGTTTCTCGACGCAGGACCAGCAGTACTGGTCCTTGGTCCCGTGCTTGGGCCTATGTTTATTAGCCTAGGAATCGATCCATTACACTTTGCGGTCGTGATGTGTGTCAATGTGACAGTTGGGCTGGCAACGCCACCGATGGGGCTGGTTTTGTTTGTTAGCTCAGCTGTATCTCGAGAAAGGGTGGAAACCATTGCAGTGCAGATGTTGCCATTTTTGTTGGTGGAAGTGCTGGTTATATTTCTGATTACGTATTTTCCGGTTCTGTCTCTTGCTTTGCCGCGTTGGCTGGGATTTGCGTCGTGATGTGCGCATGAACAGGCAACCGGTTTTGCTCAGCCTGTTTTTGTTGATCAGCATTGGCAGCCTGGTAGGTATTCTTAACTCTGCTAGTGGGCCCGAAGCCAGTTATACGATTCGAATTTCCTTGCTCGGGACGTCGGACGATGAAGATTATGATGGTGCGCTCGCGTTTAAACGCTATGTAGAGCATAAAAGTAACCAGGCGATAGAGGTTGAGTTGTATCCTTCAGGTCAGTTCTGCTCAACAGAAAGAGAATGTCTGCAGGCGCTCCAGGCTGGGGTGCTGCAGGTTTTTATGTTCACAACGGGAGGCTTCGGTAGTGTTTATGGGCCAGCACAGGTTCTGGACCTGCCCTATGTCTTTGGCAATGATGCCATTGCTGAATGTGTGCTTGATGGACCCATTACCGAACGATTGAGCCAAACGATACTGGATGCAGATCTGGGTATTCGGTTAATGACCGTGTCCAATACCGGTGGTTGGAGGAACTTTGCTACTACAGATAGACCGATCCTGACGCCAGATGATGTCAAGGGCCGCAAGATTCGAACCATTACAGCGCCACTGCAGCAGGAACTGGTTCGTCGGCTAGGTGGTAACCCTACCCCCATTACCTGGTCGGAAGTTTATCCTGCTTTGGCAACCGGGGTCGTTGATGGAACTAAAAATGGTATTCACGATATTGTCAGCATGCAACTGCATGAACAGATCAAACATGTGACCCTGGATGCGCATGCCTATATGGGTGGACTGTGGTGGTATTCTGAGCTGTCCTGGCAGGTGCTTCCGGAATCGCTGCAGGCAATTGTATTAGAAGGATTTGCTGAATTGAGAACGACAACCCGTATGGCAATCAGGCGCTGGGAAGCAGAATCTTATATCACATTTGAAGAATCAGGTGGAACCTTGCATGTGCCAAGTGCTGAACAACGTAAACTGTTCAAGCAAGCAGTGGTTGGAATGCGGCGATGGTATGTCGATACCTATGGAGAGACGTGGTTAAACCGGCTTGACCAGGCAGTAACTGACTGTCAGCGAGAGTGAGAGTGTGATAATTTGATGTTCTCAGGCCCGGGAAGGATCTCGGCGAGTGCAGCGCGGCTCGCCGCAATGATAACCTGGTACCAAGTTGGTTAGCGATTCCTCAGAATAATTCTAGGGAGTCATTTCTTTTTAACAGGAGACGATCGATCAGGGAGTTTCAGCCTATGACAGCGACCATGCAAAGGATCAGTCTGTTTTATTTGTTAGTAATCGGGTTTTCGGCATCTGCCGGGGAAACCACCTTGTTGCGGTGCGAACGTATGATCGATGTGACAACGGGGACCTTATTGCAAGACCAGTTGATCACGATCCTAGATCAGAAAATTGTGAGTATAGTGCCCCTTAGTTCTTCGTTGGATGATACGGCAGTGGTCGATCTTAAAGACATGACGTGTCTACCTGGGTTAATGGATATGCATGTGCATTTGATATCAGAATCAGGGCCGAACAAGTATTCTAAACAGTTTAGGCTAGACCCTGCAGATTATGCCTATGGTTCAGTGAAATATGCAGAGCGAACATTAATGGCCGGGTTTACTCTGGTTCGCGATCTGGGGAGCGCGGATAATCTGGCGATCAGTTTGCGTAATGCCATTAACCGGGGTGATATTCACGGACCCAGAGTGCTTGCGGCAGGTAAGAGCCTAGCGACCACAGGCGGGCACGCAGACCCAACGAACGGTCGTAACAGTCGACTACGGGGTGACCCAGGGCCTGCTCAGGGCGTTGTAAATGGAGTCAGTGATGCTGCCAAGGCGGTTCGTCAGCGCTATAAGGAGGGTGCTGACCTCATTAAAATTACCGCTACCGGGGGTGTGTTAAGCCAGGCCAAAAGTGGCCAGAACCCGCAATTTCAGGCCGATGAGTTGGAGGCTATCATTAAAACAGCGAAAGATTATGGCTTCAGGGTTGCAGCGCATGCCCATGGTGCTGAAGGAATGAAGCGCGCGGTGCGTGCCGGGGTGGATTCAATTGAGCATGGTACTTTGATGGATGCTGAGACCATGCGTCTGATGAAAAAGAAAGGTACTTATTACGTACCAACCATTATTGCCGGAAAATTTGTTGCCGAGAAAGCGGAGATCGACGGTTATTTTTCAGAACTGGTTCGGCCTAAGGCACGAGCCATTGGACCGATGATACAGGAGACTTTTGCCAAGGCTTACCAGTCGGGTGTGCGCATTGCCTTTGGTACCGATACGGGTGTGTCAGCACATGGTGATAACTGGAAAGAATTCGTCTATATGGTTGAGGCTGGTATGCCTGCGATGGAGGCGATCCAGTCTGCCACGATTATAGCGGCTGATCTGGTTGATAGTGCTGACTTTCTTGGTAGCCTTGAGGCAGGAAAACTAGCCGATATTATCGCCGTTAAGGGTAATCCCCTTGAAGATATCGCGCATATGGGTGAAGTTCACTTCGTTATGAAAAATGGCGAAATATATAAGCACACCGCCGCCCATTAGGTCATTTCACGATCGGTGTGGTGATGGTTTTTAATGGGATCGAGTTGTATCCACATTTCAAGATGCGTTGGCGATTGCCTGGGAGCGCCCATAGCCACTACGGAGCATGTCTTCAAAAGCATATTCCTCGCGTTGAAAACGTTCTCGCAAATGTAGTCAAGACGGTTGTTTTGATTAAGATTGTGCAAAGATTAACCCAGCAAATCAATTTGACTGGTTCTGGGTCTATTTCCGTAATCGAGATCTAGGTGGGTCTATGATCACAGTAGAGGTTCTAAGGCATGTCACCTCTAGGTCGAAGCAGTATCACATCGTTAGAATTGCAAACCAAAGCATTGGAGTGGGTGGAGAATATGGTCGACAGGGCCTGTCATTATGATGGCCTGGTGCACGCCCTTTCTGAACGAGAGGGTCTTAAGATGGTGATTTTGCCATCGAAGCCTGAAAGTCCGGATATTCAAAATCCGGACTTAGAGAGGTTTATTCTTAACAGGGTAGAAATGGCCTATTACCGTAGAGATTCTCCGGCTAGAGTAGCCTGGCTACAAGGTGAGATTGGTTGGTGTGGCGTGAAAAGAGCTCAGGAGAAGTCTAAATTTAGGTTGAGTATGAACATTTTATGGCATGACTATGTTTTCATCTCGTATGTTCCTGAAACGCTTCACTGGGCTTTTTTAGAGTTGTGCCGGTCTCGAGGATTGCTTCTGGAAATCCCGAATGTGGGTATCGTTGATTGAACCGATTAACGCGTTAAGAGCCGGTATTTGAATTAAGCGTTGTCAGCTAGGAGAGTCCTGTTTATTTTCCGTGAAACGGGTCAAGGGTGATTGGGCCGTGTCAGGATTTTTGGTGGGCTAAACTAAGCTGGATCGCAGAAGGGTGATGCTTTAACCCTTTACTACTAAACCTGCCTGTCCTTAAAACCCGCCTGGTATCATCAGAGTGTATTGAGCGGGAATTAAATACCTTGGCGGCCTTTCACTGATCGATCATCGGTGGGTTTAGCCAGCATTCGATGAACGGTAAATAACGCCAGCGCCGCGATCAGTAGCATCAGCCACCAGGGTGCTCCATAACCACCGGGTAAGGTACCCATTAATATGGCAACAACTCCGGTCAATGCCGCATACGGTAATTGTGTCGTCACGTGATCCATGTGATCGCAGCCTGTGGCCAGGGAAGACAGCACAGTTGTATCTGAAAGTGGCGAACAATGATCAGCCCAGACAGCGCCACAGAGCACGCAGGCGATGGAAGAATATAATATGTGGAAATGTTCGGAATTGGCCATACCGTTAATTTCTAGTACCGCCCAACAAAGTGGAATGACTAAAGGCATAAGGATGGCCATGACTCCCCAGCTCGATCCGGAGGCGAAGCCAGCGATGGCTGCCAGTAGAAAGATGAAAGCGGGCAACATTTGTGGGGACAGGGTATTGCCCAGCAGTGAAATCAAGTAAGAAGCGGTTTGCAGAATATTGCTTACGTCTGCGACGGCCCAGGCCATGACCAGTAGGACAAGTCCGGTCAGCATGAACCGAGCGCCGATCACCCAGGCTTCGACGGTTTCATTTAATGTCAGCAAACGCTGGCTCAAGGTCATAACAAAGGCCGCGAGACACGCCAGCAGAGATGCCCAGATGAGGACGACGTAGGCATTGGCGCTTCCAATGATGTCCTGCAGAGAATCGCCCTCACCGCTGATATACATACCACCGATAACGCCAATCACCAGGCTGCCGATAGGAACCAGGGCATTCATCGCTCGACAAGGTATCGCTGGTTTCTCCTGAAAATCATCCATCTGACGGTCGCTGCTTTGGTTGGATTGAGCCCGCATCACAGCACCGGTATTGCGTGCGCGTAGTTCTGCTTTATACATGGGCCCAAAGTCTCTTCCGGAGAGAACGATGAGAAAAACAAAAAATAGTGCCAGGAAGGGGTAAAAACTGAAGGGAATGGATTGTAAAAACAGGCTATAAGCACTTTGTTGGATTCCATCTAGGTGAGTGATAGCCTCTTCAATTAAGCTAACTTGAAAACCGATCCAGGTGGTGATCACAGCGATGGTTGCCACGGGTGCTGCAGTGGAATCGACTAGATAAGCTAGTTTTTCACGGGAAATTCTCAGTTTGTCACTCACCGGCCGTGTGGCATTACCAACAATCATGGTATTGGCATAGTCATCGAAAAAAATGCCCAGTCCGAGTAATGCGATCACTGTTTGGCCGCGCCGTGGAGTGTGGGCGATTGGTAACACTAAATTGACGATACCGACCATGCCGCCGTTACGAGATACGATGCCCACCATCCCACCGATGAGTAGGCTGAACAGAATAATGGCGCCGTGATCGGGGTCGGTCATGGCATTGAGTACATAAATCGTCATAGTTTCAAACAGGCCCTGCACAGCACCTTGCCAGGTTAGGCCATTGATCGCCCAGGCGCCGATGAGTAAACCTGCAAACAGGGAGGGGATAACAGAGCGCAGTATGAAAGAAAGTAAAATAGCGACCAAAGGCGGCATGAGTGAGACCCAGGCTGGGATAACGTTAACTGACTTCTGGGCGATAACGTTATTATCCTGAATCAGGGTGACGTCGGTTTTTCCCGAATGAGCTAGCGAAAATGATCGGTGTTCAACCGGCGAACTATTTTCGATAACGGCAATAACTTCTTCGTTGACGACGATGCTGTACTGCTCGTGGGTGAGCCCTTCCACACTTAACTCTGCTTTGACATCGGTTAGCATGATGGGCGGCAAGTCGATGGATATTTGTTGTGCTAGTGCGGGAGACAGATCAAAGATTAAAATAATGATTAGGCCATAGATAATCCTGCTCATTGTATAACTCCCTCTGATTGTCTTTTCGATTATTGAGTCGTGGGGTTCCGACAGGAATTGCAGGTCCAGTTGCAGCGAACCTGCACGATCGGATTCTATATTGGCATTACCCCAACATGAAAAATAGTTATTTTTTATTCAGTTATCAGGCCCTCCATAGGTAGGTCTGGTTTTCAGGGCATTGACGGCCTGGATATTCCCAGGTGTGTTCCTATCGAGTCGTTATCAGAGATTTTTATCTCGCCAGGTCGGATTGAGGCGGTCTGGGCATTACTGGAGAATAAGCAAGTGGGCAGGT
>CAZGCW010000119.1:0-12019 GCA_964524295.1 uncultured Pseudomonadales bacterium | reverse complement strand
TCTGTTGGCAGTAAAAGGGAGCAGTATCTGGAAGCAACTGAGCAGATATGTAACATGCTGGCGATGGATCCTTATCCAGGTTTCGAGGGTAAATACTTCAGTATGCCGTGTCGTAATATTGTGCCAAAGCCGGTGCAGAAACCCCATCCGCCCCTATGGGTTGCCTGTTCAAATCGCGAAACCATTAAGATGGCGGCAAGACTCGGTATCGGCGCATTGACGTTTGCTTTTGTTGACCCGTTGGAAGCCAGGCATTGGGTTGATGAGTACTATCGCATTATCAAAAGTGATGAATGTGTTCCTATTGGCCATCATGTTAATGCCAATATTTGTATGGTGACGAGTTTTTCCTTGCACCAGGACCGCCAGGTGGCGATTGATCGAGGTCTTGAAGGCTTTGAGTTCTTTGGTTATGCGCTCGGCTCGCTATATGGCTTTGGTGAGCATCGCCCAGGCCGCATGAATCTCTTTGAGGAATTTAGACAGATTCATCAGAAACGGCTGGCTGACAATCCCCTTGATATAACACAGGCCCTGGCAGCAGAGAGAGGCGGTATTGGTACGCCTGAGGACATGCGCAACCACCTGCGCAAGTTTGAAGATGTGGGTGTTGACCAGGTGACTTTTATTCAACAGGCGGGTCTGAATAAACACGAGCATATTTGCGAATCTTTGGAATTGTTTGCCGCTGAGGTCATGCCTGAATTTAAGGCAAGACAAGCGGAACAGCAGTTGCGTAAAGAAGCTGAGTTAAAGCCTTATATCGAAGCAGCGATGCAGCGAAAGGAGTTTATGAAAATGCCGGCCGATCAAGATCTGCCTGTTTTTCCTGCGCTTGGACGTTCTGTGGTGGCGGGTGATGCGGATCCGAATAAAGCAGCAGGACAAACTTAGCTTCCATCCAGTTCTGTTTCCAAGGTCAGCCATTCTTCCTCGAGGGTTTGAATCTGTTCTTTAAGAGAGAGCTGGTCACGTAATAGATTTTGCAAGTCAGCATTCTCAGGATGGTTGTATATTTCAGGAGAGCTCAACGCTTGGTCAACTTCTGCAAGCTTGCCGGTAAATCGTTCGAGACTTTTTTCGATGGATTTAATCCTACTTTGCAGGCGCTTTTGAGTTTTATGGCTTGAGACGGGTTTTGATTGATCCGGGGTTGATGCTTTGTGGTTTGTCGGCGAAAGGGCGGTATCACTGTCGTCTGCAGAGTTTATTAATTCATCTCGATAAGCGGCCAAATCGCCTTTAAACAGGAATAAAGACTGGTTTCCCACCATTAAAAGAGATTCTACAGTGCTACTCAGCAGGTGGCGATCGTGAGAAATAACAATTAATGCACCGGTAAATAAATTCATGGCATTGGTGAGTGCCTGACGCATCCTCATGTCTAAATGGTTTGTTGGCTCATCCAAGAGTAGTAGGTTTGGCTGTGAGAAAGAAACCAGCGCCAACGCCAGCCGTGCTTTTTCACCGCCTGAAAAACTTCGCACTGGTACTTCTGCCTTGCTACCTCGGAAATTGAAGCCGCCCAGAAAATTCCTTAGTTGTGCCTCGGTACTCAGTGGGTCTAGCTTTTGAAGTTGTTCTATCGCACTCAGGTCCAGCTCTAAATCATCTACCTGATGTTGGGAAAAATAACCTATGCTGAGGTGGGCCCCTAAAATCCGTTTACCTGCCAGTAACTTAAGCTCTCCTTTGAGAGTTTTCAGTAGCGTTGATTTACCGGCTCCATTTGCGCCGAGTAAACCAATGCGGTCTCCGGGACGGATACTCAGATTGATCTGGGATAAAACAGGGTGATCGTAACCGAGGTCAGCTGATTCCAATTCCAGTAAGGGGTCTGATATTCGGTCCGCTGCTTGAATTTCAAAATTAAAGGGTGAATCCAAATGTACTTCAGCGACCTTGGTCATTTTGTTGAGGGCTTTCAGCCGGCTCTGTGCCTGTTTTGCTTTTGATGCCTTGAAACGAAATCGCTGGACAAACGCTTCCATGTGACGGATTTCTTTTCGTTGCTTTGTAAATTGTTTTCTTTGCGTTGCCAGGCGTTCGGCGCGACCTAGTTCAAATTGTGAGTAGCTTCCCGAATACAATTCAACGCGCTGGTTATGCATAAAAGCAATTTGCGTCACGCAGTCGTCGAGTAGCTCTCGATCGTGGGAAATGAGCAGCAGAGTCCCTTCGTAACTTTTTATCCATTCTGCCAGCCAGAGTATGGCATCTAAATCCAGATGGTTGGTCGGTTCATCGAGCAGCAATAAATCTGATCGTTGCATCAGTGTGCGGGCCAGATTCAGGCGTACTCTCCAGCCCCCGGAAAAAGCTTTTAAGGGTTGTTGAAAATGATCTTGTTTAAAGCCGAGCCCGGTGAGTAGTTTCTCCGCTCTGGACTTAGCGCGGTAGCCGTCGTTGTCTGCCAATGATTCATGCAGGCTCGCCAGTCGGTTATAGGCGCCTGCATCTTCGGCTTCCTGGATCTCCGTTAAAATCTGATTGATGGCATCGTCACCTTCGAGTACATAGTTCAGAGCGGTTTGTTGACTGGCATGGACTTCCTGGGCCATATGCGCGATTTTAAGATGTCTGGGGAGTGCCAGGTGTCCTGTATCGACGTCTAATTCACCTGTTATTAACTTGAACAGGCTGGTTTTGCCGATTCCATTTGCCCCTACCAGGCCTACTTTCGCACCCTGATACAAGGTCATGGAAACCTGCTCGAGTAGCAATTCGCCATTTCTGCGCAAGCTGAGATTTTTAAACGAGAGCATAAAAAGAAAACATAGAGGATGAGTACGGAAAGTGCCACAGTGTAACACTGCTGATGGCTGTGAGTCTCAAAAGAGGTTCGCAATGATGAGGATTGTGAAAGAATCTGTTGACTATAGTGAGGTCCTGATAGTGCTCTATCAGCGTACTGACCTAACGAAATAACTTGCTGCCTCACTGGCTCTGGAGAAGCTAAGTTAAACTCAGGGCAATCCCCAAAACCAGAATACACTACAGTCTGAGATCGCTTATTAATGCTCCCCTAGGGTGTCAGAGCTGGGTTCGTTTTTGATCATGAAAGCAGCGATTGCGATGAGTATCAGGAATGCGATCAGCGTCCATCCCGGAATAGTCAGTCCGAGAAATGACCAGGAGACTTCAGCGCAGCTGCCATCTCCGGATAGTACCATGGTCAATACTTCGGTCACCGGGAAAACATCCAGTAGATAGTCCAGGCCTGGGCCGCAAGCCGGAACTTGATCTGCAGGTAGGCTTTGCAACCAAAGATGTCGGATGGAGATTGCAGCGCCAATTAAGGCGACCAGGATAAACAGCATGCGGTAGAGATTCATGCCTTTCTGCATTGGCGCATGCAGGACTGCAACAAGGGCTACTAAACCGCAGGCGATAACGGCCACCCTCTGCAGTATGCATAAAGGACAGGGCTCAAGACCCAATAGATGTTCCATGGCTAGTGCCACGACAATATATCCGAAGCAGATTAATACCAGGCCTGAGAAAATCAGTCTTGGCGTAAACGATTCACTTAAGTGCATGGGTTCCCCTGCCAGTGATTGGTTTTTGGTTGGATATGGCGTTATGGGTAAATTTTATCAGAGCTTCGAAGAAAAGTTCAAAATCTGCATAAAATGCATCACGTTGGGTGGAAAATACACGGGCACTGTCCAGCAGTAAATCGCCTTTCCTAACTCGATTAGCAAGTGATTGCATACATCTGGAGATATAGTCGTCTTTTTGGGTCATGCTAAGTGCTTGTACTGAAGCCATGCGTTGGCAGGTGCCTAGCGCCCTTTCCGGGAAGTGATCCAGGAATTCGGGTTGCAATAAGCGTCGGAAGCAGTCCTCTTCAAAGACTTCAAGGCGCACCCCGCTATAGTGATGCCAGTTTACCGCCAATATATGGTCATAGAAGATATCAACGGCAATACCGGCCATTCTGCGCGTGGATGGTGGGAACCGGTTTCGACTCGCCTGGGTGATGGGATGAGCATCTGTGAAAGCATCGATGTTACGGTGCAGTTGTATGCCAGCTTCAATATCCCGGGGTCGCTGACCCGTTAACCGACCTTTGACAAAATCTCCCAGAAATCCGCCCAGCAGCAAGGCATCGTGTTCCCGAGCGAGATAAAGGTGAGCCAGGTAATTCAAAATATCATGACCGATAAGCCGTCTGAAAATTTGCGGCATATACTCTGAAACCAGCCGGGGTTGATGGGGGATGATTGGCTGCGGTTTGGACAGATTGAGCCGAGATCTTCTCAAAGCTAGCGGTTTCCATGGTCGTCAAAGGTAGTTGGGAAAAATAATCCTTGTGATTTTCAGCCTGTCTCAAAGAGAAGTCTTTATAGGATTCGGAGGTGTTTCTCAGATGATTAAGGACCTGCCCACTGGGTGTCAACTGGCTGTCGGTGACCCAGTTGTAATAAAAGTCCAGGCTTTGAGTGTATTGGTGACTATGGGTTACTTGATCAAAGACTTCTGCAAAGACTCGTAATTCGGCAAAAGTCTGTTTCGCCCATTCGGTTAAATCAATCTCTGTACCTTCTTTGTTTAATTTCAAACCCGGTTTTCTGCCTTCATAGACCGTTCGCATAAAATTAGTGGCAACGGCTTCGCAGGTTGATGCATCGTGTTGCGGGCTATCGCTGATCATGCAATACATCAATAGGAGATCCAGGAAGTGGATTTGAGATAATTTGACCCCACTGGGTTCAAATGGGTTTACATCCAGTAATCGTATTTCAATGTAGGAGACGCCATTGCTCTCCAGGTGACTGAGGAAGTTCTCTCCTGCTAGGGGCGCTCCCTTGGCTCTGACACTGGTATAAAATTCGGCTTCTGATTGAAGAATATTTCGATTGAGTTGGTTGAGACCGGTCTTCGATTCAAAACCCAATTCCGAATAGGTTTGATGAGGTGTTGTGATGCCTTTGCGCAAAGTGTCGATATAATTATCAAGACCGTTAAAGCAGGTATTGAGCAGGTCAGCCTGGGTACTGCTCTGGTAGCCAAAACGGCCACTGCGAAGAGAGGTTGCGTAAGGCATATACAGGGTTTCAGCATCGAGCACGTCCAGGTCATGCTCGGGTTGTTGGATAAATGACGTGTGTAGTGCGGGTGATGAGCCGAAAAGATATAAGGGCAGCCAGGAAAGTTTGCGAAAATTACGCATAAGGTCGAAGTATCTTCCTGAGCGAATGCGTTGTTCGGTCTCATGGGGCGAAGATCTTTTTTCCTCGGACCAGAATGCCTGACTGGGTGAGAAGTTGTAATGAATTGCGCAGATTGTCTGCATGCTCCGACCGTATCTTAATCCTAATCCGTTTCGATAAGTGGTTTTTAACCTGCCAAGGTTAGAGTCGCCATAATATGCCAGCGGAATAGCCTCGTCTGCTGGCAAGACGCAGGGCATACTGCCTGGCCAGAGAAGCTCTGCTGGAAGTCCTCGATAAACATGTTGGTGGATCTTTTCGAGCTCGGCCAGTACTTCAACGCTACTGGTGTGCACTGGCGTGATGATTTCGAGTTGAGATTCTGAGAAATCAGTCGTTACCAAGGGGTGTGCCAGCTTGGAACCGAATTCAGTGGGATGCTCAGTGTTTGCTAGTAGACCATTGGGTTGAATTCTTAAGGCCTCCCTTTCGATACCTCTATTGAAAGTGAATATGGCTTCTGCATCGTTAGAGTCGGCAAGCCTGAAAAGGCTGTCATTCCGCATAAATCCTGTTCCCATTAAAAATTAAAGCTGAATAGTTGAGTTGTTTGGTTGCCTGGTCAGCAACTGGGTTCTGTGGGTATTCCTTTTCATGTTTGTTACTTGTCGAAAATAGCTTGCGCAAGACCCCTAGGCTTCGTCAATTGAAAAATCTCGTCGAGCATAACATCACTTCGATGCACAAAAATAGGGAACCCGGCTTGGCCAGGAAATAAAACCACGATGGCTTGGCGTTGTGGTGATGGTTACTCTGAATTGTTCTTGTCTTTGAATTGATGAATCCTACGGCGGCCCTTCTTACTTGGCCGGGTTTTGGAAATCACGAAGTTTCCGGCTATCTTTCGCTTCAGGCTTTCCTGTTCCCGGCTGAGTCTGCTGCTTTCTGTTTCCCTATATAGTTTTTGTGCTTGTGGAGCGCCTCCTCGCTTGTCCGATAGTTCGATGACTTCAATGACAAGATCATCGTAGCCTTGCCTAATGGCCAGGAAATCGCCAATAACGACATCTCGAGAAGGTTTGGGACGGGTCCGATTAATATGAACTTTACCGCTTTCTATGGCGTTTTTTGCCTTTGCCCTGGTCTTGAAAAACCGTGCGGCCCAGAGCCATTTGTCAAGTCTAACGTTCATTCAGGTGTTTCGAATTAGTTCGTGCAGGTGGTTGACGGACTCGAATGGTTCAGTATTTTGTCGAGGTTCTTTTGAATCAGGTTGATTGACAGCAACTAGGTGGCCGATACCATAATTTCTGGCGGTGTGTAAAACCGCCAGATTGTCATCAATCAGGCTACTCGTTGCGGCGATGAAGGATAAATCCTGACTAAGAGATGGCCAGAAGGCGCTGTTTTCTTTGAGGTATCCGAGTTCCTGGCTGGATATGGTTTTATCCATGTATTGTAATAGTGAATGGCCAGCCTCGCACAGAGTGGCTTCTTTTAAAGCAATAACATGGGGATCGGCATCGGTGAGCAAGATGAGTTGAACCGAACTGTCTCTAGCCGTAGCTAGGAATTCCCGTGTCCCAGGACGATAGCCAATGAGATGTTTGATCTCGTGTTTCAGCTCGATAACATTAACATCAAGGGTGTTTGACCAATGCTCAGTAGAACTCCATTTTGTTGTTCCCTTGGCGGTTTTCATGTGTTTGGCGACGATCGTCGACGCCTTTTCGGTAGGCAGGTCATGAATTTCAGCGTACCGCTTGGGTAAATGGCAGTTCCAGAAAAACGTATCGAAATGCAGGTCAAGCAAGGTTCCATCCATATCGAGGAACAGCGTGTCTATCTTTTCCAGCATGTGTGATCCAATTTTTTTCGCCATGATCGATGGACCAGTGTAATCTAGCAGGTTTTCAGGAGAGATGTTGTGTTTGAGCCGATTATACAGATTGCAGAGGAAGCTGGGAGAGCCATATTAGAGGTCTATGAGCGCAGTGAAATAGAAGTCGAGACTAAATCAGACAGTTCTCCCCTCACCCAGGCTGATCTGGCAGCTCATCGGATTATTGTTGCCCGATTAGGCGAGTTATTCCCGGCAATTCCAGTTCTTTCTGAGGAATCAGATTCTATATCATTACAACAAAGACGGGCCTGGACTCAGTATTTCCTGGTTGATCCGTTAGATGGCACTAAAGAGTTCATTCAGCGTAATGGTGAATTTACCGTCAATATTGCGCTTATCGACCACGGTAAGCCGATGGTGGGTGTCGTGCATGTTCCGGTGCAGGGTAGGACCTTTTTTGGCAGCCAATTAGATACTCCAGCGGCCTGGTTGATTGAAGCGGGGCAGAGAAAACAGATCCGTGCCAGGCCGATGTCATCAAGCCATGAAGATGATGCGATTGTCGTGGTTGCGAGTAGAAGACATGGAGCAGAAGCGCTCGAGCGATTGTTAGAAGGATTACGTAGTCGCTTCGAAGTGAAGCTGACTAATATGGGCAGTTCACTGAAGTTATGCTTGGTCGCTGCAGGAGAAGCAGATCTTTATCCCAGACTGGCACCGACCAGCGAATGGGATACGGCGGCAGCGCAGGCGATTGTTGAAGCAGCGGGGGGACAGGTGCTTGATCTGGACTTTCAACCGCTACGCTATAATCAGAAGGATAGCCTGCTAAACCCCTATTTTTTGGTGGTTGCAGATAAAACCTATGATTGGGAAAAGCATTTGCTTTTATAGATGTGTGAAGGGGGCGACCTGCTTGGTCTCAGCTAGCCAAGCTGTATGTGCATCCGTCCTGCCGAGGAGAATACTGTTTGTTCATACAGCTTGGGCTAGTGAGGAATGGGAATATACTCGTTAATAATGGGGATAAATACCCAGAAAAAATGGAAGTTTCTCATCCAGAAGACCCTTGACATTGAGCTTGGGGCTTTAAGTCTATGAAAAAAATAAAAAAATCAGATCGATTTTACTGAGAAATTGCATTGGAAAGAACCCAAATAAACCGCGATGCTTTTTTTGGGTGCCTAACCGGTCTTGGTCAGCAGTGGACATGTTCGCAAAAAATTGCGCTGAGTTTTGGTTTGCGGCGGGTACGGTGTGAGGGCAATGGGCTTTGATTTTTATGGCCTATGCTTGCCGAGTGTATTGACCTTATCAGGCCAGCAGATAGAGAAAACGCCTGTTAATGCCAATTGAATCATGACAACTCGTTGAAAAAGCCCTGTTTCATCGCATTTGGCGCGTGTTGTTCGGCTCGTTCGGTGTTAAACTCACGCCAAAATATAATGACCAACGGCAAACCAGATTAACCCTGTGCAGGGTTTCTCGTCAGATAATGGTTGTGATGTCGCGAGGTTGTTTTGGGAAACCAAGAGATAATTGCTTTCAAAATAAATCCCGTTATTAATTATGGAGCATTAATAAATGACAAATCACACTACGGAAGGTGATTTCGATTCAATAATTGAGAGTGATGCAATAGAAAGCTCTTCGGATGATGTAGATGCACTGGAAATATTAACCAGTCGCATTGTACTGGCAACCGACGGTGATGAAGACTTGGAAGGTCTGGAAACCACCTTGAATACGCTAATTGAAAAGGGCAAAGAACAAGGCTATTTAACCCTGGACAGTCTGTCTGAAGCATTGCCGGACAGCATTATCGGTTCTGAAGAATTCGATACGATCGTACAGGCGCTTAATGACATCCATATTGTGGTTTTGGAAGTCGCACCCAAGGATGACCAATCTAAAATAGAAGTGCCATCAGAAGATACTATTTCAGAAGAAGCATTGGTCACTACTTTGGAAACAGGTGGAAAGACCATGGACCCGGTTCGCATGTATATGCGGGAAATGGGGACGGTACCGTTGCTGACCCGCGAGGGCGAAATTGTAATTGCAAAACGAATTGAAGATGGTATTCGTGGTTCAATGCGAGCACTTGCCAGCTATCCAGGTCCTGTTGAGAAGGTCCTAACGCATTATAGAACGTTACAGGAAAACCATGATGGAGAAGGTCGTTTGGAAATTGCCCCCATCCTGGCCGGCTTTCTGGACCCTGAAACGGAAATTCCGGATACTTCACGAATAGCAGAAGCGAAATCAAGCGGCAAGTTTGAGGAAGCCGAGGTTGAGGTTAACAGCGGTCCAGATCCTGATCTGGTCGCCGCCAGGTTCGAGGCGATCCAGTCTGCCTATGACAACTTTTGTAAAGTGGCTGGAAAAAACCCCCGGGAGTCGACCAAGTATAACAAGGCCCTGGTGACGCTTCAGGAGATTTTCTCGCTGCTAAAACTGATACCGGCGGTTATGGATCCTATTGTCAATATCCTTCAGAATGATATGAAGGTCATTCGTGCTCAGGAACGACACATCAGAAAAATCTGTGTCGATAGAGCGAAGATGCCCAAGGATGCTTTTCTTGAGGCCTTTTTAGGACATCAGACTGATCTTGGCTTTGTGGATAGACTTGAAAAATCAGAAGAACCCTGGGCGGCCAAAATCTCAGCGAACCGAATATCTTTGCGCCATGCTATAAAAACCATGCGGCGGGTGACTGAAGAAACGAACCTGGAAATCAGCGATATTAAGGATATTTATAACCAGTTACATCGGGCCACCTTGAATACCCGGGCAGCTAAGAAGGACATGATTGAAGCTAATCTTCGTTTGGTCATTTCAATCGCGAAAAAATATACTAATCGCGGCTTGCACTTCCTCGATCTGATCCAGGAAGGGAACATAGGGCTCATGAAAGCGGTTGATAAGTTTGAATATCGTCGTGGATTTAAATTTTCGACTTATGCTACCTGGTGGATTCGCCAGGCGATCACCCGATCTATATCCGATCTTGCCCGGACTATTCGGGTGCCTGTTCATATGATGGAGACCGTCAATAAGATAAATCGTCTTAATAGACAATTGATCCAGGAACTCGGTCGCGCGCCCACCATAGAAGAATTGAGCTTAAGGATGGATTTACCTCAGGACAAGGTAATAAAAGCACTTGATGTAGCGAAGCAGCCTATTTCTTTGGAAACCCCCGTTGGTGACGATGATGATTCGACTATTTGGAATCTGGTCAGCGACACTTCTATTGAATCGCCAATGGAGCATGCATCTGATGAGGGTTTGCGAGAAACGACCAGTGAGGTCCTCACTGCGTTGACCGAACGTGAAGCGAAGGTCCTGCGTATGCGTTTTGGTATCGATATGAATACGGACCATACGCTTGAAGAGGTCGGGCGCCAGTTTTCGGTTACGCGCGAACGTATACGTCAGATTGAAGCAAAGGCTTTGCGGAAACTCCGACACCCGGCTCGCTCAGAGCAGTTAAAGAGTTTTATAGAAGGGTAACTTCCTAACTTAGCTTTCTGTGTTTGCAGATAAAGGGCAGGTTGCGCCCTCGCGTCAGCGTGACGTTGCTGCTTGAATCCTTGCGATCGCGTCTTAGCCGATCATACCCGTTTGTTTCCCCAGATTTAGGGTGATACCCTGCCGGTGATGGGCTGTTTTGTCGTACCATAGTCGTTAGCGATTAAACGTACCCAATTTCTAGGACTTTTTCACAGGGACACACTATGACCTCGGCCCAAACACTTTTTCAGGGAAGACCTTTTTGGATGAACGGTTTAATGCTGTTCTGCTTTTATATGACTTTTATCTATATGCCGTTTGACTTGTTTTATAAAGCAGTTGCTGAAGATCAGGAGGTCTGGTTTGGTTTCCTGTTAACGGGTTGGGCTGCAAAACTAACGGAACCTTTGCATTGGCTTATCTATGCATTGGGAAGTTTTGGATTCCTTAACATGAAATCGTGGATGTGGCCCTGGGCGGCTGTCTATGTATTGCAGGTTGCAATGAGCATGTTCGTTTGGGCGATGCTTGATCCCAGGGGGGGTGGTATTTTGGTCGGTGGTGTTGCGGCACTGCCTTTTGTGTTATTAGCCTTTTTTTTGTTGAAAAATAAGCAGCGGTTTAGCGGTTAGGGGTCTGAGTTTACAAGTTGCTGGAATTAAAATTAGCATTTTTTAGAGAAAAACTTTATGGATCAGTTTTCAGGAAAAGTAGCCGTGGTCACGGGCGGTGGGACTGGCATGGGCCGGGAATTATGCCAACAGTTAGCAGCCCAGGGATGTCATGTCGCCATGTGCGATGTATCCGAAGACAATATGCGTGAATCTCAGGCTATTTGCCTAGAGGGCGCTCCCAGTGGTGTAAAGGTCAGTATTCATGTTTGTGACGTTTCTGAAGAAAGCCAGATGCAAACCTTTCAGAAGGAAGTAGAGCAGTTACATGGTTCTACTGTGCACCTGTTATTCAATAACGCAGGGATTGGCGGCGGTGGCGGCTTTGTATCAGGAGATCGCCAGGAGTGGGAGAAAACCTTTGCTGTCTGTTGGTATGGCGTTTATTTTGGTTGTCGAGTTTTTATGCCGATGCTATTAAGTAGCGACGAGGGACACATTGTCAATACAAGCAGTGTTAATGGTTTCTGGGCTTCTCTGGGACCCGGCGTTGCCCATACCAGTTACTCTGCGGCTAAATTTGCGGTAAAGGGTTTCAGTGAGGCATTGATAAATGACTTACGGATAAACGCCCCCCACCTTTCTGTTTCGGTGGTGATGCCCGGTCATATAGGTACGTCAATTGCCATTAATTCGGGCAAAGTATTAGGCCACACAGAACCCCTGCAGATGTCCGAACAAGAAGTCAGAGAGTTACGCGAAAACATGATGAACCAACCGGGTCCAATGGCAGAACTGGTCATGAATATGAGTGATGATCAGATACGTCAAAGCATGCATGAAAGAGGGATCGCCTTCCGTGATAATGCCCCGATGTCTGCAAGCCAGGC
>CAZGCW010000118.1:0-12093 GCA_964524295.1 uncultured Pseudomonadales bacterium | reverse complement strand
CGGCCTCGTAGTTGCAGGGCGATGGGATCACCCGCCGTATAAGCATCCGCGGTAAATTGAAGATCCAAGGCATCGGGAACAGCCCCACTGAGGACTCGCCAGCGTTCGGCTATCATATTGGAGGACCAGCCGGGCCTTTCCTCCATCGGTACCAGGTCGAGCACGAGTTCCGCCAAGTGACTGCCGCCGCTTGAACCGACCCGGGGTGGACCGTTCTCTTTAGCGGCATTGGAACCGATAGAAGCAAATATATGTTTTATCGGGTCTCCAAAACCGTCGGCTGCTAAATCAGTGGTGATCTCCTGGCGAAGCAGTTTGGCCGCATCTTCGATCTGTTGAGCGCCCTGTTCGGTGAGTTCAACATTGATACCCTCTGGCATAACTAGAGTGGCATAGACCCGATCGCCTTCGACGGCGGGGAAAAACTGGAAAATAACCCTGCCGCTGATCACAAGCGCTAGCGCCAAAATGAGTATGGATGTGCCCACAGCCCAGGTGATCCAGCGCCATTGAAGGGTTTTGACGAGGAAGGGTTGGTATTGGTTTTCTGCGAAATTTTCCAGGGATTTTGCGATGCTACCCTGGAATTCGATCCACCAGCGTACAAAAGCGAAGTTCGTAAAGGCCAGAGGGCCTTGGGTTATCCTGTGAGAAATGTGGGCTGGAAGTATCAGCATACACTCGATGATGCTGAAAATCAGGCAAATAACGACCACCCAGCCGATCAGGGAAAAGAATTGGCCCATACGTCCATCGATGATAAGAATTGGCAGAAAAGCAGCGATGGTGGTTAATACGCCAAAGATGACCGGCACAATGACTTCGGATGTCCCAGCTATAGCGGCCAGTCGTTTGGTTGGTTGCTGACTCTCGTGCGCAAATATGCGTTCTCCGACGACGATCGCATCATCCACGACGATGCCTAATACCAGAATAAAGGAAAGAACCGTTAGAGAGGAAATATTCAGTCCAGCTGCAGGGAATACCCAAATGGCGCCCAGAACGGCGACGGGTATACCAAAAGCAACCCATACAGCGACTTTGAATCGTAAGAACAAGGTCAGAATCAGGAGTACCAGCATGAGACCGGTGATCGCGTTTTTACTCAATGCGCCGATCCTGCGGTTCAGGGCAACGGATTCATCGATCCAAACGGTCAAATCGATACCCGCTGGAAGACTAGGGCGTTTGTCAATAATGTATTTTTTGACGGCATTCGATGAAGTAATAGTGTCTTCATCACCCACTCGATATACCGTGACAGTAACCGCGCGTTCGCCGTCGAATTTGGCGTGCAAATAGCCCTCCTGGAAAGCATCCCGTACGGTTGCTATATCACCCAGCGTTAATTTACTGCCGTCTGCCCTGGTTAGAATCTCGATTTGTTCGAACTCATACCCGCGGTAGGCCTGGCCCTGGCTACGTACCAGAACCTCGCCACCGTCGGTTTTAATCGAGCCACCGGGCATATCCAGCGAAGAGGATCGGATCGCAGCGGCAATCGCAGTCATGGTTAGGTTATATTGCCTGAGAACCTGTTCGCTCACTTCGATAGAGATCTCCCAGGGGCGTGCATAGTTGGACGAAACCTGCGAGATTCCGTCCAAACCGGCGATGTCATCACGGATTTCTTCGGCTAGATATTTTAAGGTGGCTTCGTCTGCTTTTCCTGATAAGACCACTGAAATACTCTGGCCTCTGAATTGTAAGGATGAAACGATGGGTTTTTCTGTTTCAATCGGAAACGTGCTGATGCTGTCTACCCGTCCCTTAACTTCATTCAGTGCCAGGGTGATATCGGTCTCTGGTGTCAGTTCAAGAAAGACGCTACATATCCCTTCGCTTGAGCTGGATTGCATCCTGTCGATGCCGTCGACACCCTCTAGAGCTTCCTCAATCCGGATGCAGACGGCCTTTTCCACCTCCGCTGGAGCGGCACCGAGGTAAGGTACGTTGATCGTAATGATGCCGGGTTCAATATTCGGAAACTCTTCTTTGTGCATGGACAGGAGCGAGATAAAACCACCCATCAGCATAATTAGCATGAGTAGGTTGGCGGCAACAGGGTTGTCAACAAACCAGGTACTCGCATTTTTCATGGTGCAATCTAACCTCTTTCAGCCGGTGTCATTATATTTGGGGTCACTAGCATGCCATCGGTAACAGATTGAATGGGCGAAATATTGACCTTGTCGCCCTCATTGAGGCCTGAGCTGATGATGATGTTATCTCTTTCAAAACGCAGCACATCAACTTTACGAAATCGAAGTTGATTATTTTCATCAACTACAAGTACCTGGTTCTGGTTGCGGATAGCGGCTCGGGGCAGGCTGAAAACATTGTTGATGTCCCGTCCTTTGATGATGGCAGAGACGAACAGTCCTATCTGTAATGGGGGCTGATCACTGTCTGGCTGATTTTTGACTCGAGCAACGACGGTGGTCATTCTGCTTTTTGAATCAATTTCGGATTCGGTTCTGGCCACGGTTCCTTTCCACTGGTACTGCTGGCCAGCATAAGAGGTCGACAGGATTACCTCTGGTGCTTTCTTTGGACTCAGTTCACCGCGATGGCCCATCGGTAGATCGAGGTAGGCTAGTTGACTATCCATTACAGGAAGTCGAACCTCAACGGACTGGTTGTCATAAATTGAAGCAACCGTCATGCCTTTTTGTACATATTGACCGACATCAATCCGTTTGGTCCTGACAAACCCGGTATAAGGTGCTTTTAACTGAGTTCTGGCCAGATCTCGTTGCGCCTGTTCAAGGCTGATTCTGGCTTCTGTTTTAGCCGCACGGGCGATACGTTGGCTCCGTAGTGATGTCTCAAGAGAGGACTGGCTTGTCAACCTGTCCCTGACGAGCGTTTGCATGCGTTTTAATTCAAAATTAGCATGTTCGAATTCCGCAGCCGAGCGCTCTAGTCTGGCACGGGATAAATGCACTTGCGCACGGTGATCAGTGTCGTCAAGGGTCACCAGAGTGTCCCCTTTATTGAAAAAGCCACCCGCAGCCAGGCTCGCAGAAATCCACTTTACCCGGCCGCTTACTTCAGGAATTAACTCACTCTGAATTTGGGGTAAGACCGTACCCTGAGATCTCACTTCCATTTGCAGAGATTGTTTCTTGACTTCGATTGCGCGGATGGTCGTTGAGATTTGGGCTGGGGTAATTTGCGGTGGAACAGGGCGTGTCCACACTAATTGGACCGCGCCAAAGGCGGTCACGATTAAAATTGCTATCGTGATGATTGTCTTCATTAAGGTGCTACTCATATTAACTGCCTGCTGATCTCGATAGATATCTGTTATTTGGTTTGGTCGTGCTCAAGGCCTAGACCGCGGCGATAATCAAAATAGGCAAGGACGCTGATGGCAGCCGCATCACCATTGCTGGTCTCAATAGCGTCAGCTAAATTATCTAGCAGATCCCTTAATGCCTTGTCTTTGCGCAGTCCTGGCCTGTCCTGGCTTGTACCACCTCGACCCAGAAATTGAGTTTTCAACCCATTTGAAATTAGCCTGACAACCAGGTTCTGATTGATACTCAGGAATTGCTGGCCTAACTGCCGCCAATGTGACTCTGTCATCGCATCTTCATTTCGCAGTTTCACCAGGGTTTGCTTTAACTCTGCGATTTGTTGCGGTGTCGCTTTATTAATAGCCGTTCTCGCTGATAGGGAGAACAGGGAGCCAAAAACCTCAAGAACATTGGCGATGAGGTAGGGTTCAATGGTTTTATCAAGGTCCATTAAGTGACTGAGGATCCCTAGGGTGGCTTCCTCTATGGGCAACACTCTGACACCGCCTGGTTGAACATTCGCAATGCCGAGCTGTTCGAGGACCTTGATAGCCTCTCTTACAGAGCCGCGATTGGTGCAGAATCTAACGGAAAGGTCTCGTTCTGAAGGAAGCCTTTCGCCAGGTCTGTACTGACCGAGTAAAATCTCATCTCGGAGTGTGTTTGCGATTTCAGTCGTTTTAGGTGATGTCATAGCATCTGAGCCCTGTGCCTGTCTGCCGTTTTTTTGTGCTAATCACGGATTAAAATGCAATGCCCTAGTCTGTGTACTGACCACCTCTGGCCAGACCAATTCGGACAGACCATTTCGGCTAGACCATTTCGGTCATACCATTTTGGTCCTACCAAAACGATATCTTACTCATCTGAACTAGAATTTCAATGGAGATTTTGCAGATAAACGAGTTGCTTTCGGAAAATGGACAGTTGGTCCTGTTAAGGCGCTCGGACAGGCTGCGACGGCTCTGATAAAACACGAGTTCGGGGCTGCTTATCGAGGTTTTATCGAGCGATCGATTGCTAAGCGTCCGGCTTAAGGCCTGTATTAGCGAAAAACTGGATCGGGTTGGACAGGTTCTGGCTGGTTGATGGTTATATTCGCCTACAGATTGATGGTGATAGGCCCGTCAATGAGTCTCTTGATCGCGCTTTAGCTGTAATACTGAGATAGAGATTTAATATCTGGCTCAGAATGGTTGATAAGATGGTGTGACTGCTGGCGAGTGGATATACTTCTCTGATTGAAGATGTTTTTTATAGTGCGAGTTGATGATGGGAGTCAAATGAGCGAATCAATAGTAGACAGGGCAAAACATTGGTCAGGTAGATTACCTCAGTGGTCAGAGCAGTTTGAGGTTGAAAGAAAACTCTCTGAGGGTATCGCAGCCGAATTTGCCAGGGCGGGTTTCTTTCGAATGCTGGTCCCAAAAGTTTATGGCGGCTTGCAGGTGCATCCTCTTGAATTTATTGAGGTGCTCAAGCTACTTGCCATAGGCGATGGCTCTGCATCGTGGAATGCGATGATTGGCTCAACGACTGGTTTGCTGTCGGCTTCCTTGCCTGAAGCCGGTGCGATGGAAATCTATGCCGCGGATCCAGAAGTGCTAACAGTCGGGGTAACAGCGCCAGCTGGAAGAGCTGATCGAATCGAGGGTGGCTTCCATGTGACGGGTCGTTGGCCTTTCGGCAGTGGTAGCCAGAATGCTCAGTGGATTTCTGGTGGTTGTTTTGTTTATGAAGAGGGTGAACCTGTCCTAAACTCAAAAGGTCAGCCTGAAGTCAGATTTATGATGTTCCCGTCTGAGCAGGTGACCATTGAAGATACTTGGGATGTGGTTGGTTTGCGTGGAACAGGAAGTCATCATTTCGGTGTGAACGAGGTATTTGTACCGGAACACCATTCGGTCATTAGTGGCGTTCGTGCCAGTATCGCTGAGCCGTTATATCAATTTCCACTATTGGGATTGCTGGCATTAGGCGTCGCCAGTGTTGCGTTGGGGACAGGCTACCGTGCACTGGAGGAGTTTATCCAGCTCGCTGTTAACAAACAGCCCACCGGTGGTTCGCGCACGTTAGCAGAACGAGCGGCTGTCCAGAGTAGCGTAGCTCGTTCGACCGCTGACCTCAGGTCAGCTGAAGCCTTAATGAAGGAGGCTGTGGTAGATGCCTGGTACTATGCAGAGCGTGGTGAACGGTTAACTGAAGAATTGAAAAGTTCACTTCGACTAGCCGCTGTTAATGGCACTCACAGTGCGGTTGCCGCCGTTGATAGGCTGTATGATGCAGCAGGCGGTTCAGCGATTTATAAAGAAAATGTGCTGCAGCGATGTTTTCGAGATGTTCATGTCACCACTCAGCACATTATGGTCGGTAGTCCCATTTACGAAGTGGTGGGTAGAGTGCAATTGGGATTGCCTGCAAGGTCGATGCTTTAATGTCTGCTTTATCCATTGGGGCGATCGGTGGCCCTATGTTGCTCAAAGGGGAATTGCAGCAGAGGAAGTCTCGTTTAGAGGCGCTGTCGAAGGCTGGAGTTGATCATCTGTTTATTGCTGATCATGTCAGTTTTCATAATGGTCTCGGCATGGATGGTATTGTTAATGCGGCGACCCTTGCTGCAATGCATCCCAGTATGAACATAGTCATAGGCGTTTATCTGTTGGCGCTAAGACATCCTGTGGCTGTAGCAAGGCAGCTTTCGACCCTAAGTCTGTCAGCACCTGGGAGGATTGTTCTGGGTGTGGGTGTCGGCGGTGAGGACCGTCATGAGATGGAGGTTTGCGGTGTCAATCCGGCCACTCGCGGGTTGCAGACCAATCATTGCCTTGCTGCCCTTGCAGATCTAATGTCGGGTCAACCGTCGAGTTATGACTGCGAGTTCTTCAGTTATGAAACCGCGCTGATTAAGCCGGCTCCGACTCCGAAAATACCGATCTTGATCGGTGGGCGTTCATCTGCTGCATTGCGCCGAACGGCTCGATATGGGGATGGCTGGCTTGGGGTATGGTGTTCACCAGAGCGATTTTCAGCAGCGATTGCGGAAGTTGGGCAAGAGGCTGAATCGTTTGGTCGAGAGCCTGAATGGCAGCATGGCCTGCAATTGTGGGTCGGTCTCGGTCGGGATGTTGAACGCGCCAGAGTTTGCCTGGCCGGGGAGATGGAACAGATGTACCGTATCCCATTTGCCGCCTTTGAAAAGTACAGTCCCGCCGGTTCGGCTGAAGCGGTCGCTGAATTTTTACTGCCTTACGTTAAAAATGGAGTTCGAGTATTGAACGTTAAAGTCTGCGCTGATGATGAAGATGAGGGGATTGAATTGCTGGCTGATGTGTGCCGTTATCTGAAAAGTGCCTAATGAAGAAATGAGCCAGGGTTTGAAGTTAACGGCCTAAGTATATAAAGGAATAGCGAATGGAATTATATGAAGCGATGAGTACGTTGCGAGCAGTCAGGCGATTACGCCCTGACCCTATTCCGAACGATGTGTTAGATCGGGTTCTCCAGGCAGCTGCCTGGGCTCCATCAGGCGGCAATGTCCAGCCATTTCGAATATTAGTCGTAAAATCTCCGGCAAAACTGAAAACAATCCAGTCATGGTACCAGCAAGAGTGGGATCGCTATATTGAACCGTTACGCAATTCAATCAGCGACTTAGACAATGACGCAGCGGTGAATTCCAACAAAATAATTAAGGCGGGTGATTATCTTGCCCACCATCTTGCAGAGGTGCCTGCTTTGCTCATTTTTTGTTTCAATCCGAAACATATGGCGATTACCGATGCTGATTTGAATCGACCCTCGGTCGTTGGCGGTGGCTCCGTTTATACAGCGGTACAGAATGTGATGCTGGCTTGCCGCCAGGAAGGTCTTGGCTGCGTTTTGACCACCTTGCTGTGTTATCAGGAACAGGCTATAAAGCAACTTCTAAACATTCCTGAGGAATGGGGTACCTGTGCCCATGTTCCTATCGGTTATCCTGTTCTTAAGGGGCATGGACCGATTTCAAGGCGGCCAGTCGCTAAATTGGTTTTCCAAGATAGTTGGGGCAGTCGATAAGGGTGTCATGAGTTTGTTGGAGGTTGATTGATGAAATCCTGGTTATATCGAATCTACGAGAAGCTGCTATGGGCGCAGGTCAGAAGTGGGCCGAGTCCTGATCATATTGGCCTGATCGTGGATGGTAACCGACGATTTGCCAGGGGCAAAGGGCTCGAATTGAATGAAGGGCATCATGAAGGTTCAGTTAAGGTCAAGGAGTTCCTGCGCTGGTGCTTCCGACTGGAAATCAAAGTCATTACATTGTTTGGGTTTTCGACCGAAAATTTTAATCGGAGTGAAGAGGAAGTTGATTACCTGATGAACTTGATAATGGATCAGTTAAAGCAGTTCCAGACTGATCCTGAAATAATGGAGGAGCGCGTCAAAGTTAAGGTTATTGGTCGAAGAGAGAATCTAAGCGCAGAAATGAATGCGGTTATCGATAGTGTGGAAAGTATGACCGCAAGCCATGATCGTTTTCTCCTTAACATTGCATTGAGTTATGGTGGTCGGGCCGAAATTATAGATGCGGTGAAGCGGATAGCTGGCGAAGTTGAGACCGGCAAGCTCGCCATCGAAGAGATTAACGAACAAAGTTTTTCTGATTACCTTTACACGGTAGGGGTGCCCGACCCGGACTTAATCATCAGAACCTCAGGAGAAGAACGCTTGTCTGGATTCCTGCTTTGGCAAAGTGCTTATTCTGAATTATATTTTACCGAGGTCTACTGGCCTGCTTTTCGGATGATCGATCTCTGGCGGGCGATTCGGGTGTACCAGCAACGCGAGCGACGTTATGGGAAATGATCGTAAGGTATTAAGCTAGATTGGCACAACAATGAACTCTGACTTTTGTTTAGGATTATTACATGGAAGAGGCTAGACCCTGTCTTGTGACGATCAGCGATGAAGGTCTGGGAGAGGTCTATCGGCTGAATGATACAACGACAACGATCGGGAGTCATGAAGACAACGACCTGACGCTGAAAATGCGCGGAATTGGTGAAAAACATGCCTTGATAGAGATAAATAAAGAGGGTGTTTTCGTTACCGCGTTAGAAGATAATCTTGTTTTAATGGCAGATGATGTTATTCATGGTTCCACTAACCTGCTTGAAGGTGCAAAAATTGAAATTGGTATTGCATCATTTAAGTTCAGGTTTTTTGATGATGAAGACGAACGCTACCATCGCTCTCTGAGACAGTTAGCCATACGGGATGGCCTCACTGAATTATATAATGCCCGTTTTTTTTCCGATGCCTTGTCCAAGGAGCATGAGTATGGCTTTCGGAAAGGATCTTCACTGGCATTAGTTTTTATGGACATAGATCATTTCAAGGAAATCAATGACCGGTTTGGTCATGCCTTTGGTGATTTTGTTCTAAAATCACTGGCTGATTTGTTAACCACGAAAATAAGGGGTTATGACCTTTTGGCCAGATATGGCGGAGAGGAATTTGTGTTCTTAGTCAGGGAAGAAAGCGAAAAATCGGTAGGCGAGCTTGCCTTTCGCATTTGCAATGACATTCGTGGCAGAGTATTTAATCACGCTGGGGTCCGCGCACAGATTACCGTCAGTATTGGCTATCATTGGTGGGATGGTCTCGATCGAAATATAACCGCAGAAGATTTGCTACGGTTTGCTGACGACAATCTTTATATTGCTAAAGGCCGAGGTCGCGATCAGGTCGTGCCGGGTAAACATGATTTGGTTGTCACCGAAAAACTTAAACCGTCGTAGTTTGATCTTCAGAGAGTGGAATTTGAGCATGACGCTGCTAATATTGGCGTGCAGGCGTGCAGATATAACGAGGTTGTTTTAAAAGGTTGAGTTGAATTCAGTATGAGTGAGCAGCACCGCAGCGATAACTCCCCAAAGCGTTTTTCAGTTGTAGCAAGAGTGGGCACCTGGCTTGTGACCTTGGCGTGTTTTTATCTGGTCTTTACACGAACCCAAGCAGCAGCAGCGCTCGATGGGCTAACGGTCTTTGAATATCTGCAGGCTTTTTTTGAATCCGCCAGCTGGAGCCGATGGCTTCTCCTGATGATTCCTTATTCGGTGTTTTTCTTTCTGGTTGATAGCCACGCAACCTGGCGAGTCATCCGTTGGTTTAATTCTTCAGCGGTTCGTTTTGGTAACATATTACCGATAAGAGCCAGTGCGTATATTTTGTCTTTGCTTAATGAGCAGGTTGGCAAAGGGGCTATGTCACTATATCTGTTGAAACGGCATGAAATCCCGGGCTGGCAGGCGGTATCAAGCATGATTTTTCTAGGGATTGTTGAGATTTATCAGTTACTGCTATTTTCTGCTATTGGGGTTTTTCTTTACTATGATCTCGTCCTTTCCGCTTCTAGTGAGTTGCCTTTAGCTCGTATTTTGCTTTGGGTCTATGGCATTGCGGCGATTTATCTACCCTTTCACCTGCTGTATTTTAATGGCCGGCTGTTGACGGGTTCAGTGTGGAGAGATAAACCCATCTTTCATGCTCTGCGTCAGGCCCGTTGGCTGGATTACCTGCTGATATTGCTTTGTAAGGCACCGAACCTGCTGATGGCGGTTGTGGTCTATACGCTGGCGCTACAGCTGTTTAGTGTGGATGTCCGTTTTGAGCAAATGCTGGCATTCCTACCGGTTATTTTCATAGCCGCCGCTTTACCTCTGCCGTTCCATGCGGGTGCTTTGTTGCTTTGGACTGTGTTATTTCCTGCCTATCCGGAGGTGGGTGTTTTTTCGTTAATCATGCATACCTTTTTTGTAACCTTTAATGCCTGTATTGGACTCGTATTTTTGCCGCTGGCTAATCGGGAGCTGTTTGTTGACTGATTATTTTGGAACGGCCCATAACAGAACTGCTCGATCTAACATGGAAATCAAAGTCGTCAGCAACAATCCCCAACCGAGGTAATAGATTGTCTCTGCTGAGATCCCCCCCCAGTCCAGACTGCTTTGAACTAAGGGTATCGCTGCCAGGAGATAGTAGCCGATGCCATTATATCGCCCTAATTGACTGGCTTTAAGAACCTTGCCCTGTAGGGCATTAGAGTCCAGTACATATTGGCCAAAGGCGAGACAGACAAAAACCGGTAATATCCAGGGTATCCATTGCAGGTAACTAAGGGTGGCCAGTACGGCGGCAACGAGAAACGCATCAGCAGAATGATCGAGCAGACCACCATTGATGGAGACGCAGGATAATCTCCGGGCGAGCCAGCCATCAAGGAAGTCCGTGATAATAGCCAGAAGATACAGGAATGTTGCCAATGACCAAGCATGGGTTAAAATAGCCAGACAGATAAAAGGGGCCATGATATATCTGGAAGCGCTGAGCCAATTAGGTATAGTCACATTAAAACCACGAAGCATGAAATTGAACATATCGTGAATAGCTGAAGGCATAAATATTATATGAAAAATCAATTATGAATAAGCATTTTATTGTATTACTACTGATGCTATTACCGCTCCTCGGGGGGGTTGGGCCCTGGGACAGGGTTCCCGGTGGTGTACTCAATGGTGGTGTCGTTAGCAGGCCGGTTGACGATTGGTCTTTTGTGTCCGAGGCTCGATATTGTGAGGTAGAAACAAGACCGGAATATCCTCATTCTGTTACCGTTAACTGTTGGCATGTAGCGGGACAACTCTACATCGGATGTATGAACTGTGACGGTAAAGTTTGGTCCCGTTATCTGTCCCAAGGGCACAGCGCGCGGGTCCGCATTGGCCAGCAAATATTCCCAGTCAGTATGCGACGGGTGACTGATGATAAGGAAATGGCCCAGGCCTGGTTAGCCCGGTGGAAGAAAATGGGAAGGGCTGAGCCCGCCCCGAAATGGCCAGACCACTACTGGCTTTATCAGGTTAATTCCAGGTGAAAATATTGGTCACCGGGGCAAATGGCAGCCTGGGACATCGATTTGTGCGACAGCTCGGAAATCAACATAAAATCACGGCGGTGGTTCGTTCAGCTACGGCTGCTCGACGCCTGCAGGCGCTACCCGTTGAGTGCATCGTGCTTGATTTGCACGATGAAGACGCGTTCATCTCTTTGGCCTCAACCTGTGATGTGATGATTAATTTTGTCGGTATTATTCGGGAATCAGCCCAGAATAGCTATTATCAAGCCCATGAGATGACAGCGGCGGCGATTATTCGTGCCGCTGAATCTGGCGGCCTTCAGGGTGTGATTTCATTGAGTATTGTGGGCGCTGATGCTTCAAGCGAAAATCTGTGTTTGCACTCTCGCGGTAAAGCAGACGAACTGTTTGCAGAATCGAGTATTGACGCAACGGTACTTAGGCTACCGATGGTGCTAGGTGAGGGAGATATGGCCAGCCTGGCATTATTGAAGAAAGCATCGTCGGCAGTATGCTTTGACTTTCGAGTCAGTAGTCTTGAGCAGCCGATTTATGCAGGTGATGTGATTGCCGCCCTGGAGCAACTAGTAGACAGACCGATTGAGTCTCAGGTTCTGAATCTCGGTGGCCCAGAGAGTCTACCACGGTATCGATTAATCAGGCTGGCTGGGGCATTGATGGGAAAATCGCCTATCATTCAATCGTTGCCTTTATTTATGGGGAGATTCGTCGCTGGATTGCTACAAAGTCTGATGTCATCCCCGCCGATCACGACGACGATGCTGGGATTGCTGGATCATGATGATGTGATCGACAATAGTGATGCACTGCAGACTCTGGCGATCGAGTTGACACCATTGACTGATATGCTGGGCAGGCTAGTCGAAAATTTTC
>CAZGCW010000117.1:0-12106 GCA_964524295.1 uncultured Pseudomonadales bacterium | reverse complement strand
CCTGGCCCTGATTGGCATTTTTTCCAGTTCCAGATTGCCCTTGGAGTATTTTCCCGAGATGGAATTCCCCTTCGTTGGTATTGGTATCCCTTATATCAATGCCTCGCCTGAGGAGGTTGAAGAGAATGTTACTCGGCCAGTTGAGGAAGTCCTGTCGCTGATGAGTGGTGTAGAGGAAATGAGTACCTATTCAAGACCCGGTTTCGTTTTTATTCGAATAATACTGGACGTAACCAAGGATGTGGCCGGCAAAAGTATTGAAGCCAAGGAGTTGATTGAAAATATCCGCCATCGGTTGCCGGAACAGGTTCGTTATATTCAGTTGCACCAAGCCGATCCGAATAGTTCGCCGGTGCAGACGATGATGATAACGGCGCCGCAATTGGATCAGCAAAGTGCTTATGAATTGTTGGAAAGAGGTCTGAAAATGCGTATTGAGCGTATTTCGGGTATTAATTCTGTGCAGTTGTTTGGTATCCAGGAAGATTATGTTGGCGTGGTGATTGATGCGGCTCGAGTCGAAAGCTTCGGCCTGGATATTCTCGAAATTGAAAACCGGCTTCGAAGAGAAAATTTCTTTGTTTCGGCCGGTAAGATTGATTCGGACCCAAGGGAACTTCGAGTGCGGCCGTTAGGTCAGTTTGAAAGTCTCGAAGATATTCAGGCACTGCCCTTTGGTGATAAACAGGTCAAGCTGGAAAGTTTCGCTGAGGTGAGTTTCATCCCGCAGGAGTGGAGTGAAAGACGAAGAGTGAATGGGCAGGCCTCCCTGGGTATTTCCATTTTCAAGAAGCCAGAAGCCAATTTGGTCGAGGTTTCCAGGCGGATTGACCAGGAAGTTGCTGCAGTGCAACTGAATCCAGATTATCAGGGCATGGTATTTACCCCATTGGATAGTCAGGCTTCAACGGTACTCAAGTCATTGAATGACCTTCGTGACAGTGGTCTGCTTGGCGCTATGCTGTCCGTGGTGACCTTAATGTTATTTCTAAGACGATTTTCCATGTCTGTACTGATTGCCACAACCGTGCCACTTTCGCTGTTCGCCACGTTGGGTGTTATGTATTTCATGGGGATGACATTAAACATCCTGTCCCTGGTGGGATTAATGCTGGCGATAGGGCTTCTGGTAGATAATGCAGTGGTGTCCAGTGAAGCCATTGCTTATCGAGTCAGGCTCAAGCCGCAGGACCGATTCAAGGCCGTTGAGGATGGTGTGAGTGATGTTGCTCTGGCAATTACGGCAGGGACCCTGACCACGATTATTGTCTTTGTTCCCAGTTTTATGACCGATGTCCAACAAGTGGCCGTCATCCAGCAGAACATAGCGATACCCTTGTGCGTGTCGTTAATTGCGTCTCTTTTCATTGCGCAAACGACGGTACCTTCTGTCATGGCGCGTTTGCCCAGTGTCAAGGAGCCCGATCACCCGGTAATTAACTTCCTGAGTAGCCAATACACTCGATTGATCTCGCTTGCCTTACGGCACAAGCTATGGACGCTGCTGTTTTCTGCGCTCATTGCATGGAGCAGCGTGTGGGCTTATGGCCAGTTGGAAATTAATATGAACCCAGATGAAGAATCTCCTCGACTGGACTTGAATTATTACATGAGGGGTTCAATGGACTTGGATGGCATTGAAGGATTTGTCGATAAAATCGAAGACTACCTGATCGAGAATAAAAATAAGTTCCAGATAGCTGATGTGTTCAGTAGTTATTCCGTTGACAGGGGGCATACCTACATATCCTTAATCGAAGGCGGTAATCTCTCCCCCAAAGTGGTTGAGCGCATGATTCAAAAAGACCTCCCTCAGACGCCGGATATCAGGGCCAGGTTCGGAGGGCGGCATCGCGGCTTTGGTGGTGGTGGCGAGGATGGTTTATCGGTTCGTTTGATCGGTAGTTCGACCGAAAGACTGATTGATTCAGCGGATCAATTGGTTGCCACGCTGGAGCAGTATCCTGGATTGATTAACGTCAGGACGGATTCGGAATCACGCCGTCAGGAAGTGGTAATCAAGGTTAAACCAGAACAGGCCGGGCAATTAGGTTTGACTGCAGCGGATATTGCACGATCGGTGAGTACCACGTTCGGCTCACAACTTAATCGAGGGTTTCAGGTTGATGATCGCGAATTCGATATCTGGATGGGCATGGGTCGCTGGCAGGAAAAGGATCTCAATGACCTACAGAATACACCCTTGTTCTTGAAGGAGGGGGGCATGGTGCCCTTAAAAACAGTAGCGGACCTGGAAATTCAGAATTCGCTGCGGTTAATCAAGCGGGATGACCGTGAAACAACGGTCAATGTTCAATTTGGACTCGATAAAATCACCCCTTCAGAGGCAGCTGCTTTAGTTGAAACCATTATGGAGCGGTTTAATTTACCAGCCGGGTATCGCTGGGAAATGGGTAAGGAATTTGATCGAGATGATGAAATGCTCCAGGAAATGGTGATCAACACGATTTTCGCGATTTTATTGATCTATATGTTAATAGCGGCTTTGTTTGAATCCGTTCTGTTTCCATTAGCAGTGGTGGCTTCTATCTTCTTTTCGGTTGTCGGTGTGTTCTGGTTTCTTTATATGACGGATACCACATTTACCTCGATGGCTCTAACTGGCATGTTGCTGTTAGCTGGGATCGTGGTCAATAACGGGATTGTGCTGCTCAATCGCATCATGCAGTTAAGGCGGACAGGGATGGACCGGTTAGAGGCTATTTTGGAAAGTGGCAGGCACCGATTGCGGCCGATTCTAATGACAACCTGTACCACGGTCGCCGGGTTGTTACCGCTGGCCCTCGGCGATGTAAGAGTCGGTGGAATGGGGCCGAGTTATCTGCCCATGGCCCGCACCATTATGGGCGGGTTGATATTCTCCACCTTGATAACGCTGTTGTTATTGCCCGTGATTTATGTCCTTCTCGACGATATGAAGATGAGCACGCGCAGAGCGGTAAAGCTGTTTGCCGGTCGAGTCCAGGCCGTTCGCTGAAGGTGGTCACCCTAAATACTGTTTGATAGACCCAGGCAATACCTGCTGTGTTAGCCTAGTTAAGAAAGTCCAGGGAGGAGTTAATGACAGATCTACGTGTAGGCGTTTGTTATGATTTTCGCAACCCGCCGGATTCTGGGGTGTCGAATCCCAGCTTTTACCAGGAAATTATCGAGCAGGTTAAATGGCTGGACAGCATGGGTGCTGATTTGGTCTGGTTTACTGAGCATCATTTTATTGAAGATGGTTATCTTCCGAGTTGGGTCCCCGTCGCAGGCGCTCTATCATCGGTTACTTCTAACGTCCGTTTTGGTACAGATATTTGCTTGATGCCCTTTAATCATCCAATCCGCCTGGCTGAAGACTTGGCTGTGCTTGATAATTTGACCGAGGGCAGGGTCGAACTGGGCCTGGGGATGGGCTATGCACCACATGAATTTGCTGGGTTTGGTATACCGGTGAGCCGGAGGGTATCCCTGATGGATGAGGGCATAGAAGTACTGCAACAGTGCTTTTCTGGAGAAAAGTTCACCTATTCTGGCAAGCGATACCAGTTTAAGGATGTTCAGATAAAACCCGGATATGTACAAGCCGGCGGCCCTCCCTTGTGGGTGGCGGCCATGTCCGAAGCGGGTGCACTGCGGGCTGCTCGATATAAAACGCATTTCTTACCTCAGGGTTTGCGTCAAGCTTCCTTTGATCCCTGGGTGAATGCCGTAGTCCGGGCTGGCAGGTCGCCCCAGGCGCATCGTATTGGCATTATCCGCAGCATTTTGGTTACTAATGATGCCAAAGGTGACTGGCAGCAGATTCGAGAGGCTGAACGTTACCGAATGGCATTATACCGGCGCTTTTTTAAGGAAAGCGGCGAAGGTTTTGGTGACCCCGGCGAACCGGTTCCCCAAACCTGGATAGTGGGTGATGTAGCGCACTGTGTGTCAGAATTATTATCCTTTATTGCCGAGTTTGGGATTACTGATATTGTTTCGATGGCAATGCCGCCTGGATTGAGGGCGAATCAGATGAATGACAGCCTTGCAGCCCTGTTCCAACAGGTCGTTCCTGAGGTAAAGCGTCAATTGGGTTAATCCTAGGTTTAGAGCGGAAGGTTTAGCGATATCCAGCGAGTCCGTCCTGGGGTAAGGCCTGCATGGGTCCCAGTCAGCGGCTGGCAACCCATCCGTGCCCGGGGAAAGTAGGTAAGGGCCGATGCTGGATTTGTCTGTGGGTGATCTGTTAGCCCTGCGCTTGTTTAGCTTTGCCTTCCTGGCAGGGCGTCGATGGAAATGTGCTTTGGTCAACCTGACCCTAAAAGAGCGCTTTGCTTTGGCAGAATTATCCAGTCGGGAGCCTTCTGGGTTGACGGTTAATTCCTGCCCATTGTGGCTTAGTGAAGGGTGTTGTTGGCTTGGTATTGAATCTCGGCCTTCATACTGAATCCAGCAGGGATTTCCCGGTCCAGCAGTATGATCAATAGCAAAAACCGGGTACATTGACCCTCTGGTAAACCAATAGGTATGTCTTGCTTTGATCAGTCTGCTGGCAGTTTCAAATTATCGGTCTCTGAAGGAATCGCGTCTTCCTTTAGGCAGACTCAATCTGGTCACTGGAGCCAATGGGAGTGGCAAATCGAATCTCTACAAGGCGCTGCGATTACTGTCGGATACTGCGCTCGGAACAGCTACTGGGAGTATTGCTGCTGAAGGAGGCCTCGATTCAGTGTTATGGGCGGGTCCAGAAACCATCAGTCGTGCTATGAAAAAGGGCCAGCTGCCAGTGCAGGGAGGACCTAGACAGAAACCAGTTGAGTTAAAACTAGGATTTATAGGAGACGATTTCAGTTATGCCATTGATTTTGGCCTGCCTGAACCTGTGCCGGGAACCATGTTCTTTAAAGACCCTGTGATCAAGCGCGAGGCCATCTGGTATGGAGGACAATATCATCCCAGTCGGGTGATGGTCGACCGGCGAGGACCGTTGGTTAAAGCCAGGCAGGAGTCGGGTGCATGGCAGGTAATTGATCATCATCTGCATAGTTTTGATAGTATGTTAATGCGGTTGGCGGACCCCCATTTGGCACCAGAGGCCTTGTATTTGAGGGAGTCTATTCGGTCCTGGCGGTTTTATGATCATTTCCGTACTGATCGGTTTTCCCCGGTTAGGGAGCCTCATGTAGCGACCCGGACGCCGGTGCTGAGTCATGATGGCCGCGATTTTGCTGCGGCCTGGCAGACGATAAAAGAGATAGGTGATGAGGCAGCGCTAGCTGATGCTTTGGATGATGCTTTTCCGGGGGCCTCGGTAACGGTAGAGGAGTCTAAAGGTCGGTTTGCTTTGTTGTTTCACCAACCTGGACTGCTACGACCACTGAGCCAGACCGAATTATCCGATGGAACGCTTAGGTATCTTTTGTGGATTGCGGCTTTGTTGACGCCCAGGCCGCCTGAACTCATGGTCTTGAATGAGCCGGAGACGAGTCTTCACCCTGATTTATTAGCGCCGCTGGCGCGGTTAATGGCAAAATGCGCCGAATCCACTCAACTATGGGTGACCTCGCACGCGGCTGGCTTGATAAGACCGCTTCGGGACGAACCGAATTGTCAGCATATTGTCTTGACTAAAGAGTTGAGTGAAACGCAATTAGAGGGATTCGAGGCTCTGGACCTGCCCGCGTGGAAATGGCCTGGACGGTAGTTTCAATCGTCGTGTTTGACCGTCAATGGCGTACCTTCCGGGGTCGAGAACTCAGATGCGCTTGGGTTCATGCTGGGTGAATATTCCAGGCGTTAGACGCCGGTTAAGCGGGGTAATGAATCACGGGCCTGGATTTCGATGAGCTAGTCCGAGGGCCAATCGGAGGGGATATTTCAGTCCTCTAGTCAGGGAAGTCCCACAACCTAGTCAGGCCGCGAAGAGGAGAGATGATATGCCAATGATGATAGCGGATTATCTGGCGCTGAACCTGGACCAGGCAGCACCGGAAAGCGTTAACGGCTGTAGCAATGGCGATGTCCGGTATGCAGTGAATTTACCAGAGGATCATTATAAACCCTGTCCTGAGGCGGAGGCGCTGCCTGCGGACCTGCAGGGACCGGTAGTTAAACTGGCAGACTGGTCCGGAAGTCGTATCTATCCTCACACGAAGCGGGATATCTGGATTTATCGACCCGTCGATGTGCGTTCTGAGGAAGGGATGAAGGTGATTATTTTTAATGATGGCGGTGCCTACCTTTCCCGTCATGGTGCTGTCAGAGCAACGCGGGTGCTCGATCGGTTGCACCGTGCAGGCGGGTTAAAGAACACCGTCGCAGTTTTCGTGAATCCCGGCCAGCCTGCAGAGCAGCATGTCCCGGCGGCACCGATTGAGTCTTATGGTCCACAAGAGGCCCAGCGAAGCTGGGAATACGATCGGCTTACAGCAGACTATGGCCGTTTCTTGGCGGAAGACATCCTACCGCTTACAGAAAATTGCCTAGACTGCAAAATTTCACCTGCGGCAACTGATCGAATTATCTGTGGCATCAGCAGTGGCGGTATTGCAGCATTTAATGCTGCCTGGCACTTCCCCCATACTTTCGGCAACGTGATTTCACATTGTGGGTCCTTTACTAATATTTGGGGAGGTCATCATTATCCCTACCTGGTGCGTACAACCCCGCGTAAACCGATTAGAGTTTTCCTGCAAAGCGGCGAAAATGATGCCCAGACGTTGTTTGGGGACTGGGGATTGGCAAACAAGGCCATGGCCTCAGCATTACAGTATGCGGGTCATCAGATGCGGTTCGAGTTTGGGACCGGGGGTCACACCTTAAAACATGCAGGTGCCTGTTTTGCTGAGGCGATTCGCTGGATCTGGTCTACAGACGATTAACGGCCTGCTCGGCAAAGTTTAACGATAAATCAATGCGACTTTTCAAGCCTGGCAGATCGATTCCTTCCGTGCTTTTTTTGCCTTCAAGATATCGAGCATAGACACCATGGATGATGCAGGCGCTTTTCCAGCGGTTAAAGCCGATATAGTAATCTATATTGGATAGATCTCTTCCGGTACGATTTGCATAGCGCTCAGCGAGTTGGGTTCGGGAAGGAAATCCCGGTAGATTCGTCGCAGCTTCGGGTGCTGGTGGCGTGCTATCCGTTGGGTCGGACCATTGATTAAGGGCATAGGCTAGATCCGCCAGGGGATCTCCGAGGGTTGATATTTCCCAGTCCACTACCGCAGCCACCGTTGAATTCTCAGCGATGAGACAATTGTGAAATCCATAATCACCATGGACCACTCGGATGGGACCCTGGTCTGGCAGGTTATCCAGAAAAAACGTCTGTAGGTCGTGGGCTCGCTGATCGTCATATTGAGCACCTTCTACCGAGGATGTCCAGGACCGATACCAGGTTTTTAGTTGTCTGCCTACGTAGCTGTCTCGTTTTCCTAGATTTCCCAGGCCGACTTCATCGGGATCCACACGGTGCAGATCAGCAAGAACATCAATATAGGAGTGGGCAAGGATGGTTCGGCGCTCTTCAGGCACCCAGGCCCTGGATTCATCGGAATTGTACAGTGGTCTTCCATCAACTAAACCCATGATGTAAAACCAGGCGCCGATGACATCAGGATCTTCACAGAATCCATAGGCTCCAGGTACGGGCACAGGCGTTTCCTGCAAAGCAGAGATCAGTGCCCATTCTCGACCCATATCGTGTGCCTTGGGCAATAACTGGCCTTGAGGTGGTCTTCGGATCACGGCTGAATGATTATTACGATCATCTATCCGATAGGTGAGATTGGAGTGTCCACCTTCCAGGCGAGTCCAGGTGAAAGGTGGAGTGAGTCGACTGACATTGTTTTTTACCCATGTCTCGACGGCTGCGATATCGTAACCTTCCGCTGTTTCATTGGTCATGTTTGGCTTCGCTTCCTTGCTCTGTTCTGTTTTCGATTGGCTTGTCAGTTTCCTGCGCGCTGTTGCTAATGGACAGGTCAAGTGAAAAAGCATTCACCACGAGATAACAGGCTGTGTTTACGGTTAAGTAACCCATTGATTGGTTATCCTATTTAAGCAAAGCCGGTTTGTCTATTCCTCAGAGTATTAAATCAGGTTTACTTCCACACCCCGACAACCATTAGAATCAGTCAAGAGGGCAGGTATCGAGACCACCTGTGGATTTGGGGGGGCGAAGTGTTAACCAGGTTACTCGGGGGCGGTTTCTGTGAGGAAATAGCGTCAACTCCAACTCGTAATTACCTTTATATAGTGCCGTAACTAGTTGTATTTATATAGATATAGTCCTAAAACCCATTTCAATTGAATTTAAGCTCAATTGGCTAAGGCGGCTCAGGTTTCAGGGTAAAACCATTTTTGAAAGTACTCAGTGGTCGGTACCCAGCCATTGAGTTGTTCATCGGCAGGACGGGCCTAATGTCTTGTTAATTGAGCATTTGGTAGGCGGCTGTCCTCATTATATCAGCTAACGGTAAAGCCGATCCCAGGTACTGGGTCAATATGACCCCGGTCAGGTTTTCTACCGGGTCAACCCAGAAATGGGTACTGGCTGCACCGGCCCAACCGAACTCACCCTCTCCGGTTAAGCTCATTGCTTGGCCTGTATCCAACATGAGCCGCACGCCTAACCCCCAGCCATAGCCTGCCAGGGGTAGTGTGCCGATTCTGATCGGTAACTGGCCAGCCGGAATCCGGTTACGCAGCATCATTTCATGCATCTTTCGGGAAATAATGGTCTGGCCCTGGCGACTGGTACCCGTTAGTAGCATGTCTGCAAAACGGCAGTAGTCGTTCAGAGTAGAGAAAAGGCCGTGTCCACCGCGTCGAAATTCGGGATTATCGCAAGGATACATCTCGTTCACCTCGATGGGAATCAGTTCCTGAGATGCCACCGGTCTGGTGGTCACTATTTTCGAAATATCCTGGATTCCAAACATCGGCATCATGCGATGTCGCTGTGCTTCGGCTACACTGAAACCGGTATCAGGCATCTCCAGCGGCTCAAATAGGTATTCTTTCAGGAGCGCCTGTAGCGTCCTGCCCGTCGCCTTTTCCAGGATATGAGCGAGTGCATCGGTTGAGACACTGTACCTGAACTGGCTACCCGGTTGGAAAGCCAGCGGTTGGGAGGCGAGCTTGGTCATTGTCTGGTCGAGTGAGCAGGCGCCATCAGAGGACAGTTTTAACTCGGTGTAGCCGGCCGCAATAGGGCAATCATCGATGAATTCATAACTAAAGCCGCTGCGGTGGGTCAAAAGATCTTCGACAGTGATTGGCCTGGCAGCCGGTTCAAGTTTACCCTGCGGTGACAACACCTGCATTTTGGCGAATTCTGGGTTAAAGCTGGCTAAAGGGTCAAAGAGGCTAATCAGCCCTTGTTCGACTAATATAAGCGCCATTACCGAGACGATGGGTTTCGTCATTGAATAGATACGGTAGATCGCCTGATCAGGAATCTCTGCACCGGTCTGGGGTGAAGCCAGACCAACCTTTCCTTCAGATAGTGTCTCTCCTGATACCTGAATTCGCCATTCGATCCCGGCAAACTGACCGCTGTCAGTATAATGCTGGGCGGCGTGTTTTACTCTTGCTGATCTGTCCAAGTGCTGCTCCTGTTGTTGATCAAAGCCTGTCTATTGCACAGCGCTCCGATTTGGGATTATTCGTTAGCCAGTTTGACCAGCATTTTACCCTGGTTAGCACCACTAAATAGGCCGATAAAGGCCTCAGGTGCCTTTTCTAACCCGTCGAAAATCGTTTCTTGGTACTTGATTTTACCTGAGCGGATCCAATCCCCCATTTCTTCCTGGAACTGACTTCTGTGTTCTTCAAATGCAGACACGACAAATCCTTTTAGGGTAATGAATTTGTAGATGGTCTCGGACAGGTTTCTCGGTCCAGGCGTCGCCGTGTCATGGTCATTGTAGTGAGCAATCATGCCGCAGATAGGAATACGACCAAAGGCGCGCATATGCGTTAAAGCCGCTTCCAACTGCTTGCCGCCGACATTCTCAAAATAGACATCAATACCCTCTGGAGCCGCTTGCCTCAATTCGCTTAAAGGATCCTGAGTTTTATAATTAAAGGCATGGCTAAAGCCAAACTCATTGGTCAATTGGTTGACTTTCTCATCACTGCCAGCGCTACCAATTGCGATCCCCCCTTTGATGCGCGCGATTTGCCCGACCACACTGCCAACTGCGCCTGAAGCGGCAGAAACAAACAGGGTTTCACCGGCTTTGTATTCACCCGTTATCAATAGTCCGCCCCAAGCGGTCAGGCCTGGCATACCCATGATGCCCAGATAGGTGCTTAGAGGCGCGAGGTTTGGCTGGATCGGTTGTAAACCTGAACCATCTGAGAGGAAATGTTCGCGCCAGCTATTCTGGTTGAGTACCAGGCTCCCTTCGCTCAAGGCAGGGTTGCGTGATGCGATGATGCGGCCGATTGCGCCACCGAATAAGCGCTCTCCAGGCTTCATGAAGCGCATCCTTCCGCGCATATAAGGATCCACAGACATGTAAATATTTTCGACTAGAACCTGGCCCTGGTTGGGGTCGCTTAACTGTTCAGATTTGATTTCAAAATCATTTTCAGAGGGTGTCCCCTGAGGTGGCTGCTTAAGATAAATTGCGCGGCTTTCTATGGGCATGGGCTTCTCCTGTTATGGGTCAACATGGTATTTCTTTTGTCTATGGTTAATCCTGAATCGTTCCGGTATCCGGGTCATGGGTTGTGGTAATGCAATTTTGCGGATTCCAGAAACGCTGACCATTGTGGATATTGAGTCCAGGCCTTAGCAGGCCAGATCTCCTCAAGTGTCGCCCGAGCCGTTGCTTCCTCGACCTGCCCCCGGATCGTTGTGTAGAGGTAGATAAATACAGCGGCTCGATAATTCGCCATGCAATGGACCAGGACGGTATGATTTTGGCTGGCCTCCATCACAGTAAAAAATAGGTCGAGGTCATTGAAGGTCGGTTTGTCCCAGGCGACGGGTATCTGCAGATAACTGATGCCTTGACGAGTGACCCGATAAGCCTCATCAGCATAATCATTGGCCTTATCGGGTGTAGCCAGGTTGATAACGAGCTGTACACCCGCTGGTTTCAATAGCTGCGTTTGCTCGGCTGTTATTTGTCCTGAGGATATCAGGTGATCGTTGATTCGGAGGAAATTATAAATCTGGGTTAACTGCTTATCATCGCCGGCACTGAATCCTGGATAAATGCTACAGCTGAGGAGTAGGCATAAAAATGGGTGTTTCATTGCAATGGGGTTCTCTCCGTTAAGTTTGCTGAGTCTGCCACGCGCGCCGGGTCGCTGCAAACCGGTTGCTGCTTTGGTCACACTAGCTTGATGGCTGCCCGTCAAAGAAGCCAGATCCGGTTGTCGGCGTTAATCTCGGCCAGACTCTTGTTATTACCTATGAAGTTAGAGTAGAGGATCAGGTTGGTTAATATTGATTGACTGTTTTGTTATAGCTGGACGTATAATAAAGTAGCCAGAAAGTTGCGGTCAGCGAATCTGCGAACAGAAGGGGAGACTTAAGGATATGGATCTGGGGAAACTAGGTGTTTGGTATTTTTTTGATGGTTTTTCATCTGAACAGAGTGCAGCAGTTGCAAAAAAAATTGAAGCGTTGGGTTACGGGACGCTTTGGATACCCGAGACCGTCGGCAAGAATCCGGTGGCGCTATCAGCCTGGCTTCTGGCTAATACCAAAAGGCTGAATGTGGCTACTGGCATCATGAATATTTATCACCGCGAGCCGGGTGTGACGCTGGCGGCGCAGAATACGCTGGCGGAGCAGTCCAGTGGTCGGTTCTTGCTGGGCATTGGAGTCTCCCATAAACCCCTGGTAGAAGGCGTTCGAGGATTGGAGTATGGTCCTCCGGTGACCACGATGCGGCAGTATTTAGATAAAATGGCAGCATCCCCCTATACAGGGATTGCCCCAGATGAACCACCCGCCACGTTAATTGCCGCACTAGGACCTAAAATGCTGGCACTGGCCGCAGAAAAATGCACCGGGGCTCATCCTTATTTTAGTTCTCCAGAGCATACCCGTATGGCCCGAGAAGTGATGGGAGCACAAGCCTGGTTGTGC
>CAZGCW010000116.1:9821-12259 GCA_964524295.1 uncultured Pseudomonadales bacterium | reverse complement strand
GCTATGGCTGATTTTAATGGCTTTTTTAATCGCCACCATGATAGGGATCGGACAAACTACCATGCGCAAAGCCAGAAACGACCCTGACAATGCTGCTTTTTTCTCCAGCACCTATGCAGCAACCTGGCGTGACTTTTATCCACCCATCATCGTGGTGACCCTGTTGCTGCTTGCCGGCAACTCAGTACGCCAACCTGGGATGAGTGGGTCGCGATGAAAGGTTTGTTTTAAATTATCAGGCGTTATTGAGGCGACGCTGCATATCTGAATAGGCGATTTCAATCAGTTCTGTCATGGCTTGGAAATTGACTTTCGTCCCGGGTGGGATCTTCACATGCCGCATGTATTTGCCAGTGCCTTGCAACAAGCCTGAGGGATCTGACAATTCAGCACCCCGGAAAAACCCGATATTAACGTGCGCTTTGAAAACACCGACGTAAGCGAATGCCGCGGTGGACACACAAGCCGTTGGATAGCCGTCATGCATTAATTCGCGAACATCACTTCCGCACTGGCGTATGACTTCAAACCAACCTTGCGCTATATCTCCGAGTTCGCCTGAATGTTGCTTCGTCCAAACCTCGATGGCAGGGTCTCGTTTGACACTATTCTCGAAAAGAAACAGTTGATTCATTGGGAGGGAATTTTGCCAAACCTATGTTTGAGTTGTCTTAATAACCTTACCTGATTTTGATCACTTAAACCGGACCATTTAACGCACTTCATTGGCTTTGTAACGAACCAACTGGTCTATTCTAGCCCCTATTTTCAATCGTTCCAACTTAAGTAAGCACTTACTTTTAGCTCGCTTGGTTTCACCCCCGAATTTAACCCCTGGCGGGCAGGGGAACACGCCTCCGATTAGGTTATTCCGCAAAAGTACTACCCAGAACATCGGCATTCCCCCAGCGTTGATGCCACCCTGGGTCACCGCGTTATAGCGCTTTAACATTGAATAAAATCAACGAGGATGACGCTTGACCACTGACTCAAAAATGTCATTCGTTGTCTTTAGCTGCTCAGTGGTAAACTGCCGCGGCGATTGCGTCACTTACGACCGGGATAAACCGTAATGGAATTACTCTATATAATCAGCTCTTTGGCGGTCATGCTATTGCTATTACGAGTAGCCGTATGGATTGAGCCGGGTAAATATCTACAACTGAACGTGTTTATGTATTTACTCGGCGCTGCGATCAGTGCGGCTGTCCACTATCGTATCTTTATCACGGGAGAATTATTCGGTTGGCCGATCGGTGGAGCAATCATGATTGATTTGTTTGCCTTGGTTATGTTGATTGTTTTTTGTACCGTGCCGGTGTGGTATCTGAACAGAAAACTGAATCATTAAGCTCGGATTTATCTTCTGATTCGAGACCCATTCAAAGCGACATCAGCCATCTTGAACTGGTTATCCTTCCACTTAAAGACGCTGCAATTACACAACTTGCGTTACCAAATAAGCCAGACCCCTATAGCAAGAGACATCATCGGCAAACAATAAAAGCCTGGCATTATGAAGTCGTTAGGGGTGCTTCTTCTTCCGCGTGCAAGATAGATCCTACCGGTGCTGCTGCCGCCTGCAGCGTGCTTTGAACTTTGTATTCGGCTGGCAACGCTGGGATCGTTAAGACACGCCAAATACTCATTAAGCCTAATCCCAACAGGCTGCCGGCAATCAGTACAAAAAAGCTCTTCAACCCAAACAGCTGCAGCCAATAGACGGCTCCGATGGGGCCGATGATCGAGGCCAGCCCCGAAAACAGGATAATTGTACCGCTGGCAGGAACAATTTCGGCCGGGCGCAAGTGATCGTTAGTAAAGGCCACGACAATGGAGTACAGCGATAGAGCACAGCCACCAAACAAAAATGCCAGTGCATATAACCCTGCCGATGCTTCATCTATAAAACTAATCAACATGGCAATGAATACACCGAGCAAACAGGAAAACCCCATGACCCAGCGTCGGTCAATGGAATCCGAGAGCTTACCTAAGGGCCACTGCAGAACCATACCGCCGGCCATCAGTGCGCCCATGAAATTAGCCACTTCATAGGCGGTAAAACCGAGCCTGGTGACGTAAACCGCGCCCATGCTGAATACAATACTGGAAACAAACTGAGACATGACGATGGCAATGACACCGACTTTGGTGCGATACCACAAATGACGCATGGTGACCCGCTCGATTTCCTCAATCGGTGGGGTCTGAACGATCGACAATAAAATCGGCACAGCGGCAACGCTGACCATAACAGAGATGAGGATAAACAAGGTAAACCCTGCCGGGTCGGCCAGATTCAACATAAATTGACCAGCACAAATGCCCACCAACAAGATAGTAGTGTAGACCGAAAGCACCTGGCCGCGGTTCGTGTTGGTGGCCGATTGATTTAACCAGCTTTCAGACACCACATAGATTGCCGAAAAGGCGAA
>CAZGCW010000116.1:0-9811 GCA_964524295.1 uncultured Pseudomonadales bacterium | reverse complement strand
ATCACCAGCGCATGAACTAAAATAGACACTGATGCGACAGCGGTCAGCGCGGCAAAAATACGAATATGGCCCACCCTTTGAATCATCCGTGGCGTCAATAAAGAACCCGCTAGAAAACCGGCAAAGTAGCAGGACATGACAAGGCCGATGAGTATGTCATCAAAGCCTTCCAGGGCCGCACGAACGCCTAACAAACTGCCCTGCACGCCAATCGCCAGACCAATAAAAGAAAGACCGGCAAACAGCGGCCAGATGGCAACAAAGGAGCGAATGGGCATGATCAGATAACTCGACAAAAACGGGCGCCAATTTACTCCTAAAATTCACAAAATCAAAGCATTATTTATACTAATTTGATGAATAATTCTCGAGCCTATTATGTCTTGATTCAATCGCCTGTATACGAAAATTAATTCATAAAAATCAATATCTTAGATAACCAATAAAGAAGAGCGGTTTGACTGTTCTGAACCCTGGGCCTAAGGTCCAGACTGGCATGAATTTAATGCACACAAACAAACCGCTACGACAACTGCTTAAAACCGGATTCAAACACGTCCTCTACGGCAATAGATAAGCTTAAAAAAGGCACCATATAAACCCCACGACGGACTATCGTTTATCAATGATGGTGTGTTCTTTACCGAAGAAGATCGTTGACCGCGACATATCGATGAAATTCCGCTCATCCTCAATAAAGGCTTCACCAGCACGCCTGGCTTCGTCAGTTCGTGGCGCGTGGCCTCGATCAACCCAAGCTTCGGCGTGACCGAGGTAGGACTCGACTACCGTGCCCCGTGCAGCCTGTATATCCGCGTCAAGCGCGGAATTGGCTCGATGCACCTGCCGATAGCAGAGTGTACCGCTCGCTGAGCCATGGGAGCGGACGATCGGTCCATGGTGGGTCAACCAATAATGACGGGCATCCGCTTCCTTGATTTCAGATTGATGGCGAAGCGGGAAAAAGACCCGAACAATGTTGGATTTGGGTTTCGCTACGATATCTTCCGGCACCGGGTTGATCTGCGGATATTCATAAGCAAACCAGAGAGGCGAGTGAGGCAAATCAATAAACTTGGACTCATCCTCAAGCAGAAGTGCCGAGGCTCTTTGCGCCGCTTTGGTGAGTCTGGTTTGGGTCAGTTCTTGCTCTGATTCCCACCAGAGCTCGGCAACACCGTCATAAGCAGGTTCCATTTCACCTCGCGCTCGCTGGGCGGCTTCATTGGCGCGATCATTCAGGGTGTGGGTCTGGACATATCGATGGATATTCAAGTCTGTTGCAACACTCGCAACCAGGGGAGCATGCTGGTTCAACCAGTATTCCTGGAAGGCTTCCCGGCTCAGGTCTGATTTCCTTCTTAGCGCATAGACTAGCCTGATCATGTCGGTTCTCCGTTAGCGTGAGTGACCAATGGCCACTCAAAAATAACCAGTATAAACCGCATTTACATAAGAATGATCAACGAGATTGAAGGACAGAAAATACGGATCTTTTTTACGTTCTAACGAAATTGGCAATACTCATTGCGGTCTCATTACTGACTTCAGGACAGCCTAAGAATATCTCAGTACCGTGAATGGTTCCCATAACCTGTCGGCATTGCGCTTCCACATCCGCTTCTCTCAATAAGCGATAGAAGTTTACCCCTTCATCCCGCAACGGATCACATTCATTAACAATAATATAAGTTCTTGGTAAACCTTTGACGTCATCTACCTTACAAAAACCAGGCCAAGCTAACGGGTTTTTATTATTAAATTCTTCTATGCCGTAAACGATTGCCCCATGAGAAACTCCGCTGGAAGTATGTAGAGAAAGTAACAGCCCTTCATTTTCAACAGAAGAAGGATTTTCTGCTAGTGGCCAAGCCCCTGCAATATAAGGACAAATTGGATACATTCCGGTAATTAAATTTAACTGTCCTGCTTGTTTCAGTCGTAGCGTGGTTGCGATGGTTAGATTCCCTCCTCCACTTTCACCCGCTATAATTATTTTCTCTGGCTGGATATTGAGGTCTGCACTACTGGCATGAACCCATTTTATGCCCGAAACGCAATCATTCAATCCAGCTGGGTAAGGAGCGACCTCGTCAGCGGAAGACGCCCAACGAGCGTTTCTAAAGTCAACCATAGCAACAGCCACATTCTGTCTTGCTATGCATCTCCCCCAGGCTTGGTACATTTCATCGAAACAAGATGACATTTCCATCCCGCCTCCGTGAATGTAATAAACGCAAGGAAGCGTCTCATCGGTGTCAGGTCTTATGTATTGGATTTTAATGGTATTGCCATCAGGTTCAGATATAAATTCCTGTGTTGTCGTGCTAAGACCATCACTCGGCACAACCTCTTTATAGTGGGGTGCATTATTTATTTGAGCCATTACTGCTTTACCCATCTTGGCTTCTTCGGTTTCCTCAAACGCCATCATTGCTTCTCTGGAAGCATGTTCAGTCACAACCGTATCGACTTCGAGAAACCCGAAGACATCCCTGATTCTCCTATCTATGCGCGGATCTGCTGATATTTTATTGGCCATTATTGTCTCCCCATAAATACTGATTCGTTTGGTCAATGAAAGCTTTGGTTACATTTCTGTAACCTCCACTTGCCCACAACAGATAGGGTGGGCTGCTTCTATACCTAGGCGCTCATCAACTTAGCTAGCTATCGTTCTATTTAGATTTTCGCTCATGTATTAATAGGCTACAGATCCGGCGTTGCCGAGTCTAATAGTAAATTCCTTGGTTTTATCCAAGCCATCACCAAACTCTCAATTGAAAACGGCTAGCCCAGGCGCCAGGACTGCTTCAGCGGTCAGGCACTCTGATACTGGATTAGATTTGCCCAGCGAAATACCAATAAGTATGCCTAAGACAAACCCATAGTTTGGACCAACCGCATTGCTCAAGCAGTTACAGTAACCTCACCAATTGGCTCAGGCATAGGCAGGCGGAGGTATGAACCCGCCAATTTCTTCAGCCATCAGCCTGGTGAAGTCTATCGTGACATAGTCATTAAACTCTGCCCCCACGGCCTGTAAACCGATCGGTAGACCTTCCTGTGAAAGCCCGGTCGGGAAAACCGTGCTCGGTAGATGAGCCACGGTGACAAGCCCTGCCCAGAATACTTGCTGGAAATAATCCTGCGCCACATTATCAACCAGCAGTGTTCGCTCAAGATACTCCCCTTGATCTTGCGGGAACGCTGTAGTCGCCGTCTGCGGGCATATAACAATATCCCAATCATTGAAGAATCGTCGCCACTGTTGTCGAATTAAAAATCTCTTGTTGTTGTGCATAGACCAGGTTCCATGTTGTTGGACTGAATAACGAACCAAATCGGCCGCAATGGAATGGTCATTGGGGTCTAACTCTTCAGAAGCAGCCTGGTATTCAAGCTTCTGTTCTTCACTGATCTCGGCACCCATCACCCCCCACAGTAAGCTGCTGTAGGTGTCGTGACTCTCCTCCAGGTTAATATCCGGGCGAGCACTGTCTGAAACCGTTGCGCCAAGTCGACTCAGCGTATCGCCGATTAACTGCACACGATCAGAAATCTCCCGTGATACCGGCGCCATATCCTCATGGGTCCAGATAGCGACGCGGAAATCTCTGAGATGATGCTTGCTGGGTTTTGGCAGGTTCAGTTGCCAGCCCCCTGCATCATGCGCAGAGGGCCCTGCGGTCACATCCATGCTGACTTTAAGATCTTCAGCACTACGCCCCATTGGCCCGACCACAGCAATATCTGCGGGTGCTACCTGGCCGGGTAGCGCATGACCCGTATCTGAGACAATGCCCCAAGTGGGCTTGTGTCCATAGATACCACAAAAGTGAGCCGGGTTTCGGATCGAACCACCGATATCAGAACCCGCCTCAAGGCCGGTTAGCCCCGCTGCCAATGCAGCAGAGGATCCACCTGAGGACCCGCCCGGCGTCCGTTCAAGATTCCAGGGATTATGAGTCGTACCGTAAATATCATTGAAACTCTGAAAGTCAGCCAGACTCAAGGGTACATTGGTTTTACCAAAAAAATGTGCCCCCGCTTGTTTCATCCGAACGACCGTATCCGCGTCTTTTGTGGCTATATTATTTTTAAATTCTGGGATGCCCCAGGTGGTTGGTAATCCCTCGATATCGTAAGCCTCTTTGATTGTCATGGGCACACCATGAAGTGGACCCAGCGGTTTGCCCGATGCAACAGCAGCATCGGCTGCTCGAGCAGCCTGCCTGCCTCGCTCAAAATCCTTCACCACAACCGAGTTAATCTCAGGATCTATTGATTCAACGCGATCGATGTACATATCCGTCAGTTCCAGAGAACTGACTTGTTTGCCGGCAATAGCACTTGCTAACTCCACAGCAGATTTGAATGCAAATTCACTCATTTAATTAAGTCCTTATTTGTAAAGCCTATAGTCGCAACTTTATTGAACCACGACAACTCTCTGCGAACGAGTCATCAAATACTGCCCAATCCAGACTTAAGAGCTGAACACAGCCTAATTGATAATCAACAATCAGGGCGAAACCTCTATAAAATGATGGAGGCGCGGGAGTCACATTCAAGCCCTATCAGCCGCTATACCATCTTATAGGATCATCATGGCTGAAAAGACAAACCCGCCTCGAAAATTCCCTGATGAGAACCGATGTGGTTGGTGCTAGTATCAATGCTTTGAATTAGTGAAGAATCACATGAGAATAAACCGCTCTAAGTCGTTCTTAAACCCACTATCTGCCAAATTGTTCATCGCCGGGCTAATCATGGCTGGACTAGTCACAACAACCCAAGCCGCGATTGAATCCATAGAAACGAATGTACTGGATAGCAAAGGTCGGCCAAAGGATGACCCCCGCTATATGGAAATCCGAGTTTTGGAGGAAAAGGAACAACGAGGCGTTAGCCTTTACCGAAGTGGTAAGCATGAAAAAGCTTATGAGGTATTGTCCGAACCTGCGCGTCTAGGACTCAAACGCGCCCAACATAGCATTGCCTTGATGCATATCCAGGGGCAATCGGTTCAGAAAAACCTGTTAATAGGCACTGCCCTGTTCGGGCTGGCTGTCGAGTCCGGCGACCGTAAGTTACTGCAGGAGCACGCAAAACTCTTGAAACTGATCCCGGAAAAATTCATCTCTCTTGTACACAAACAAACCGAGTACTATATCGAACGCTATGGCATGGAAGCACAAGGTATTGTTTGTACTAAAGAAAAACCCATAGGATCGCATCTGCCGGTGATGGAATGCCGCAAACAACCCGGCACCTACAAGGAATATCCCTGGGCACCATAACGCGTCTATTTCAATCGATCCGGTTAGATTGGGATTGCAGTTGAGAATAGAGGGAACCTACCTGAGCAGATCCCCATTTGTAGAAGGGCTTTAAGTTTTTATGGGGCTTAGCGGCCAGTAATAGAAACTCTAAATACCAAAAAGCCCATATTTAATGGGCTTAGAGGATATTAATGGATGTCTCTGAATCTTAATTTGGTGGAGGTGGCGGGAGTTGAACCCGCGTCCGTCAGTTCTCCGCCTTCGGCTCTACATGCATAGTCTATCTATTATTTAACCACTCACTGGCCCGATAAACAGGGATTAAGTGGCGAGCTTACTTTAGTTTTAACTGCGTTAACCGCAAGCGGGGTCTGACAGCGATCCCATGAGTCGTGCCCTCGGTTTGAATACATGGGCACATCCGCCCCGAGGTAAGCTAACTTAAATTACCCGAAGGTAGGTTTAGGCAGCTAGTGCGTAGTTTTCGTCATTGGCAACTATAACAAGTTACAGCGATTGTTTTACGAGAGTCACTACCCTCTCGACATGCACCTTAGGTTTTGTAATCGGCGTCGAAGCCATATCACCCCCAGAGGCGATAGTATAAGCCTAAAAGAGTAGGATATCTGCCAGTAATTACTTGACACAGATCCAGATGACGAAGATGCCACTGGACGACCACAGCCAGGCAAAGGCATTATTGGCTAGAGCTGAGGAGATCAATTTGGCCAACGGGAAAAAAACTGCAGTTATTCTGGTTAATCTGGGCACGCCTGATGAACCCAGCGCCCCTGCCATAAAACGTTACCTGGCTGAATTTCTGTCTGATCCGCGGGTCGTTACCCTGCCCCGCGCTGTATGGCTGCCGATCCTGCACGGCGCGATCCTCAACGTCCGTCCCAGGAAACTGGTGCAGAAGTACAAAATGATCTGGGGTACTCATGACGGCCCCATCCGTAATATCACCGCTGCGCTGGCCTTACGCGTACACGAGCAGTTAACCCGAGAGGATCCAGACCGGCAAATCAAGGTGACCTCGGCCATGACCTACGGAAATCCATCTATCACCTCGGTGCTAAACCAGCTCTGTGATCAAGGATGCAATGATTTCCTGTTTATCCCGCTTTTCCCGCAATACAGCAGTGCAACCACCGGCGCTGTTTTCGATCAGGTCACCCGGGCATTGTGCCAGCGAACCACACCCTTGCACCGTTTCCTGGACCAATACCATCAGCACACAACTTATATTCACGCCCTGACAAAGTCAGTGGAAGCCTACAACCGGCAAATCAATGAAGGCGCCTTCCTGCTGTTTTCCTTTCATGGCATCCCGAAATCACAAGCTGACAAAGGTGATCCCTATGAACAGCAATGCCAGGCAACTGCTGAACGGGTAGCCCATGCCCTTGCCCTAGAAAAGGGCCAGTGGCAGGTCTCCTTCCAATCCCGTTTCGGCCCGGCCCAATGGCTTAAGCCTTATACCAGTGACGTTATGGCAGCTCTGCCCGGCCAGGGCAGGAAGAATATCCTGGTCATCTGCCCTGGCTTTGCCGTTGACTGCCTGGAAACAATTGAAGAGATTAAAATTCTGAACCGCGACATCTTCATGGCAGCCGGCGGCAAAAAATTCAGCTACATCAAAGCCCTTAACGCCACCCAGGATCATGTCGAACTGATTCGCACCCTGATCAATCAGCACAGCTAAGCTCAGAGCAGCTATCTCCTGCAATTTTAATTTCCTAAGGCCTGCCAGCACCCAGGAAACCCGGACAACCTCTACTGTGGAGCCAAGCTGCCTCTGGCCTTCAGGCCTTGGCGGGTAGCATTTCGCTTCTGCTAATATTGCTGGATCAGGTTTAGTAACTCGAGTTTGAAAAAAGGATACGGACATGGTCGACAGCTATACTTTTTTTACCCTCATCGTGGCGTTAATGGCGACCAACGTGTATTTCCCTAACTACAGGCACAAACGCCTGAGCATATTCAGCTTCGCCGCAGGTTGGTTAACTGGTGAGCTCGCCTTGCATCACATCGCCTGGCAAATAGGTATCACCTTTTTATTCGTGATTTTTGGTGAGATTACCGGTGGCCTCGACGGCTTGTGCCTGGTGGTCTGCGTGCTGTGCTGGCTGGCACTGGCCCGCTTTCATTTGCAGGGCATCGATGCCCGGGCAAAAATGGAGACTGCTTTAACCCATGCCCTGGGAACATCTTATATGGATGAGATCCTACCTGAGTACAAAAGCCAGTGCCTCGACGCAGGCATCGACCGGGCGGCACTGCTGAGACCGTTTAAGCGCGACAGAATGGGTGTTGAAGTGATCAAGGATCTCAGTTTCGATCATCAGGGACTCAAGCTCGACCTTTACCTGCCAGCCTCCCGTAGCAGTAACACGCCGGTGCTGATGCAGATTCATGGCGGTGCCTGGACCGAGAACAAGGGCAGCAAGAACGAGCAGGCAATTCCCCTGATGCTACACATGGCCAGATGCGGATGGGCCTGCGTCGCAGTTTCCTACCGACTCAGTCCGAAGGCAACCTTCCCAGAACACATCATCGATTGTAAAGCGGCTCTGGCCTGGATAAAGCAACATATTACTGAGTACGGCGGCGATCCCGAGTTCATCGTCGTAACCGGGGGTTCGGCCGGCGGCCACTTATCCTCATTGCTGGCCCTGTCAGCCAATGATCCTGAATTCCAGCCCGGATTTGAACAGGTCGATACCCAGGTTCAGGGTTGTGTGCCATTTTATGGCGTCTACGATTTCACCGATGCAAAACGGCTTATGCTCAATCCAGGGCTCGAGCAAATACTGGAAAATTCAATCATGAAGAAGTCGCTGGAAGATCACCAGGAAGCATACCTAAGCGCATCACCCATCAATCGCATAACCGACCAGGCACCTGCGTTCCTTATCATTCACGGTGACAAAGACTCCCTGGTACCGGTCACGATGGGTCGTGATTTTGCCTCGGCACTGCAGGCGACTTCTAATGAACCTGTTGCTTACGCCGAAATCAAAGGCGCCCAACACGCCTTTGACCTATTCGCCTCGCCCAGAAGCGAACACGTCAAACTGGGTATAGAGCGCTTTCTCACCTGGCTATATTGCCGATATCTCAGGCAGAAAAATTCTGCCTAGAAAGTTTCCCGGCAAGCAGGCTGGCTCATCAACATACTGCAGCAGCCTGCTTTTTCACTCCAGGGTAATAGCACATCAACCAGGATTAAAATATAGTCAGAGTACATCAACCAGCGAGCCATGTTCATGAATCAATCCTGGCAAATAGGCGACACTCGAATCACTAGAATCGAAGAGCTCACCGGGCCGCTATTCGACCCGACCCAGTTCTTCCCAGATTACCAGGCAGAAGCCTTCGAGAAACATCGGGCCTGGCTCTATCCCAACCACTGTGATGAAACCAGTGGCCGCATTATCGCCAGCATGCATTCCTGGCTGATCCAGACGCCGCACCACAACATTCTGGTCGATGGCTGCATCGGTGATGACAAAGAGCGCATGCCGTATCGGAACTGGCATCGTATGCAGACGCCCTGGCTTGCCAATTTCACTGCTGCAGGGGTGGCACCTGAAGATATCGATTTTGTCCTGTGTACCCACCTGCACGTTGATCATGTGGGCTGGAATTCTCGCCTGGTCAATGGTGAATGGGTCCCCACCTTCGCCAACGCCAGATACGTCATGTCAGCAGCTGAACTCCAATTCTGGCAGGAACAGCATGCCAATGCAGCAGCCGGTGATGCCTTTGCCAGCGTAAACAAACAAACTTTTGAGGACAGCGTGCAACCCATCCTGGGTCAGAGCCAGCTCATTATCAGGGATGAAGACCTTATCGGGGACCGCCTGTTTATCGCCATTACTCCCGGGCATACCCCGGGCAGTGTGACCCTTCGCTTATCAGCAGATCATGAACGCGCCTATTTTTGCGGAGATATCTGTCATCACCCCATTCAGGTCTACGAACCCCACTGGAACAGCGCCTTTTGTGAGCTGCCCGAACAAGCCATACATACACGGCGGCAGTTACTTGAGACCTGCGCTGCAGAAAATGCGCTACTCATGCCCGCCCATTTCGGCCCCAGCCACGCCGGTCTGGTGCACCGCCAGGGCGAGGACTTTTCCTTTCTATGGGAATCATCACAACCAGCCTAGTCTGCGGGTGCCTGCCAATCCGGAACCAGCAAACTGAAGAATTCGTTGAGCATGCGAAAAGTCAAACCCCAGACAACCTCTTTACCGACCTGATAGCCGGGAAACACAATTGAACGATTAAACTGCGGGAAGGTGCTCTGCGTTAACAGCTGCCGGTCCAGCATCCTGCCCAAGTCTCCCCAAAGGATTTCAGCAACCTCATAGTTGGCCTGTAACCCCTCAGGTTTTGTTTCCAAGACAAACACTTGAGGCACAACCAGCATATCCAGATTACCCCTCGGGTTGGCCTTTACAGGCGAAAAACTGCCTAAATAACGCCCCGATCGGGCCAAATCAAGGCCTACCTCCTCC
>CAZGCW010000115.1:0-12305 GCA_964524295.1 uncultured Pseudomonadales bacterium | reverse complement strand
TGGAAATTTAATGTCCTACCCGGGCCAGGCGAATTCGGTCACGATACCTGGGAAAATGATGCCTGGAAATGGACCGGAGATATCTCCTCGTGGGCGCCACTCTCTGCCGACCAAGAAAATGGCATAGTTTATGTGCCAACGAATGGTGCTACCATGGATTTTTATGGCGGATTCCGACCCGGCGATAATCTATTCAGTACCAGCTTGATTGCGCTGGAGGCTAAAACCGGCAAACGTCTTTGGCATTTCCAGATGGTACACCACGATATCTGGAACTACGATACCCCCACCGCACCGATTCTGATGGATGTCATTCATGACGGAGAGCCCACCCCTATCGTTGCACAGACAACCAAACAGTCCTTCGTTTATGCCTTCAATAGAGTAACGGGAGAACCGTTATGGCCAATCGAGGAAAAACCGGTTCCAGTATCAAAAGTACCCGGTGAAAAACTGGCCCTGACCCAACCCTTCCCAACAAAACCAGCCCCCTATGACATACAGGGTTTAACGGAGGCTGACCTGATTGATTTCACACCCGAACTCCGGGCAAAGGCAATTAAAAACCTGGAGCCTTATGAAATAGGGCCCCTGTTTCAACCGCCTTTGCATAGAGACAATGGTTCGAACAAAATCGCCTCACTTTGGTGTCCCGGTGATATGGGTGGGGTCAATATCGATGGCCCATCCGCTGCCGACCCGGAAACCGGCATACTTTATGTCACCTCACGGAAAGGATGTACGTCACGGATTATAGCGCCGGGGGCCGAGCGTGATGAATTGCTGGAAGCACCCACCGGTACAACCATCTCTGACTATGCGGTACTTCGCTATTCCAGGGTCAAACAGCCAGATGGTTTACCCCTGTTCAAACCACCTTATAGCAGAATCACCGCAATCGACATGAACACAGGTGAACATTTATGGTATATCCCAGTTGGGGAAACACCCGACATCGTCCTTAATCACCCACAACTGAAAGATAAGCAAATCCCCAATACAGGCTCTGGCAGAATCGCCAAGATGATGGTGACCGCAAATATGCTGATCTATGCTGATCAAGCCAGTGACGGCACCCCGCATCTGTTTGCCGTTGATAAAGCCACTGGCAGACAACTGGGTAAAGTAGAAGTACCAGAGAAAAGTAATTACGGCATTATGACCTACGTTCACAATGCCAGGCAGTATATCCTGCTGCAGACAGGACCAACATTAACCGCCATGGCACTGCCTTGATCAAAGGCACCCGCGTATCTCTGGAAATAGTAATCGGTTTGGTGGCTTTAACCATCATGCCGTGCATTGGCTTCGCCAACGAACCCCTGACCAGCCTGGATGCTGGAATTTTCAACAAAGACCAGGTTAAGTCAGGCAAACGACTTTACAAGAAACACTGCAAAAGTTGTCATGAAGGCAGTTATTTTAAACCTGTTCTATTGGCTTGGAGAGGGGAACCCCTCTCCATTTTTTTCGAACTGATGACATCAGCCATGCCAGAAAATGACCCCGGTAGCCTAAAGCATGAGCAATACATCGATATATTAGCCCATATCCTTAACATCAGCGGTTATACCCGGGGGGAAAGGCCGCTAAACTCGGCTACCTTCAACACAATTACGATCGATTCGCCGACTAGCAAATAAGGCCTAAAGCTAGCGACGCATTGACCCCCAAGGTGTACCTTGGTCTTCCTCGGTAATCTCTTTCAGACCCTGATACTTGAACTTCTGCACTCGTTTACCTTCGTATGTTTCTGTTGTGAAAATATTCCCTTTCGAGTCAGTCGCAATACTATGGACTGCAAAAAACTGTCCCGGCTGGCGACCCCCATCTCCAAAACTGGTTAGAATTTCCAATGACTCCCGATCGAGAATATAGATTTTCATGTTCTTACCATCAGCAACGTACATGAATTTCTGCTGTTTATCTCTGGAAAATGCGATATCCCAAACCGAACCATCACCCAGCGTTTCTGGCGCAATTCTTCGCTCCTTCACAAATTCACCATCAGATTTAAACACCTGGATACGATCATTGGCACGATCACAGACGTAAACCAGGCCTTGATTACTGGGTTCAGCGCAGTGAACCGGATTACGAAACTGTTGCGCTAAGGGTGCATCCGGGTCATAACGCCCCAGGTCGGTATCATCCGGTTTGTTTCCATAGGCTCCCCAATACCGTTTGAACGCGCCTGAATCCGCATCCAGAACGGCAACTCTTTTATTACCGTATCCATCAGCGACATAGGCTTCGTTGGCAGCCGCATCAAAAGCAACCTTGGCGACTCGACCAAAATGCTTCATGCTATGACTATCGCTGGCAACACCCGGAATCCCGAGCTGCTGCAAGAACTTGCCATCGCGGGTGAACTTAAGCATATGCGAATCTTTGCCGCCATTGCCCCCAATCCAGATATTGTCCTTATGATCCAGCGTCAACCCGTGATTCGAACTCGGCCAGCTATAGCCCTCTGACGGCCCCCCAAATGAGTTGACCAGGTTCCCGGCAGGGTCGAATTCAAGAATATTAGGCGCTGGAATGCAGCAATCGGCTGTTTTTGGATCTGTTGCTGCACCAATTTCAGTACGTTCGTTAAAACTATTTCGCCGATGAATGACAAAAACATGGTCTCTGGAATCAACCCCAACCCCAACGGCGGAGCCTAAAACCCAATGATTAGGCAAGGGTTGCGGCCAATAAGGGTCCACCTCAAAACTAGGTGCCTTGCCAGCCGAGTCAGCCTGTACAGCGCTTGCAACTGCAAATGAAGATATCAATAGAGTACTTACTGATAATACTTGTATCAAATTTTTCAAAATTCTCACCTCTTTCTAGTGAATTTACTGTACAAGGTTCCACCCAAGGCCAACGAACCAATGGTCCAATTACACAGACCCAATTACATAGATAAGTATACTGACATGAACACGGCCTTTATACTCGTTCATATGAAGTTTTACCTCCCGCGAAAAAGACCAGCGTGCCTCACTGCCCTGCTGTTTCTGACTTATCTGCTTACTATGGGATCGGTGTCAGCGCACGAAATTCCTGAGCAGGTCCAGCTTAAAATCCTAATGCATGAGAATGGTCAAACCCTTAACCTCCTGGTTCGCGTACCCTTGGAAGCCATGCGTGATGTGGACTTTTCTTTGCGAGGTCCCGGCTACTTGAATTTTTCACAATCCATGCCACTGATCCAGGATGCCATCAATCTTTGGGTTCTGGACGAGATTAAAGTATATCAGGGCAGCACCAGACTCAAGCCCATCGGCGAGGAAAGTGTCAGAATAGCGCTACCGTCCGATAGATCCTTTGAAACCTATACAACAGCCATAGAACAATTTGGATTACCGCCCATGAGCGATGATACCGTATTGTTCTGGCGCCAGGCCTACATTAATGTCCATGTGAAATATCTACTCAGTAACTCTGAAACCTCATTTAACCTAGAACCCAATCTATCCGGACTGGGTCAGCAAACCTCGTCGGTGGTGACCTTCACCGATAGAAACCATTCAGAATATCACTACGACTACATCGGTAATCCGGGTTTACTCTCCCTGAATCCAGGACGGCTTCAGGTCATCATGCAATTTATCTACCGTGGCTTTATCCACATCCTGAGTGGCATTGATCACTTGCTATTTCTGGCAGCACTGCTGGTACCTGTGCAGAGCAAACGAATGTTAATCATTGTGGTGAGCTCCTTCACAATAGGCCATTCGGTCACCCTGGCGTCTGCCGCCCTGGGATTCGTCCCGGATGCCCTATGGTTCCCGGTGAGCGTAGAACTACTCATTGCCCTGTCAATCCTAATTCTCGCTATTGATAATATAATTCGCTCGAAACATCGCCGACGGTGGGTATTTGGGCTTGTTTTTGGACTGGTACATGGCTTCGGGTTTTCCTTCGGCCTGGCACAATCACTACAGTATTCAGGAAGTCATCTGTTAACCGGTTTACTCGGTTTCAACCTGGGAGTTGAATTGGGCCAACTATTTATTTTGTTCCTGACCCTACCCATCATTATCATGGTTAATCGACATTTCAAACAGGAACGATTAATCCTGGTCATTGCTTCTGTGTTTATTGCCCATACCGCATTGCATTGGACAATCGATCGGTGGCAGCTCCTTTCAGCTTATTTCTAACTCAAACGGACGAGTTAAGCGCACAACTAACGAGATTATTTGCGTTGCCGTTGCGCAAATGAGACAGTACATATCTTGAGAATAGCTCTTTACAGCAAAGATCACGAACGTGCTAACTTTTAATAAAAAAGGTGAATCATAGTGTCTACAATAATTCGATGCCTAGGGGTTTTTACCCTGCTCTGTTTACCCGCTATTTCGATTGCAGAAAACCATGCACCCAATCCATTCGCGACAATCGAAGGCTGGGCAAAGTTACCAGAAGGACGAGTATGGGGCGCGACCAGCGCAATCTATCCGGCTGCTGATGGCAAACACATTTGGATTGCGGAACGCTGCGGGACCAATAGCTGTGTTGATAGCCCATTAGACCCAGTCTTACTGTTTGATGAACATGGCAACCTGGTTCGCAGCTTTGGTGCCGGGATGATTGCCTGGCCCCACGGAATGCATGTCGATTCCGACGGTAATGTGTGGGTCGCGGATGCGGTGGGCTACGCTCCTGTTCCGGACGGCTGGGGCCATGTCATCTATAAATTCAGCCCCGAGGGTCAATTACTCATGACCCTCGGGGAAAAAGGCAATCCCGGATCAGGGGAAACTCAGTTTCGTAAACCCTCTGACATACTTGTGGCGCCTAATGGCAACATATTCGTTGTTGACGGACATGGCTCTGCCCCGAATGAACAGGTCAATAATCGAGTGATGAAATTTGACCCAAATGGAGAATTTTTAAAATCCTGGGGAAGTTCCGGTGGGGATAAAAACGAGTTTAAGGACCCTCATGCGCTTGCCATGGATTCCCAAGGCCGCCTTTTCGTAGGCGACAGGGGAAATAGTCGTATCCAAATCTTCGACCAGGAGGGTACCCATCTGAGCACCTGGACCCAGTTTGGTCGCCCAAGCGGCCTCTACATCGATGCTAACGATATCCTCTATAGCGCGGATTCTGAATCAAATGCCAGGCGCAATGGGGGCTACAAACGGGGTATCAGAATAGGCAGCGCTGAAACTGGATTCGTTACTCATTTCATACCCGACCCTGAGCCTGACCCTGATAATTCCGGTACCAGTGCAGCAGAAGGCGTTGCCGTCGATGCGATGGGCAATATTTACGGCGCTGAAGTTGGACCTAGGGCTGTCAAAAAATACGTGCTCACTGGCAAAAAAGATGGCTAACCCATTGACAAGGCGAGATTTCCTTAATCTGGTCGGCGCCGCTGGTGGGTCAGCTGCTGTCTTCCAGGTAACGACAGCGCTCGGCATAACCCCGGTCATCGAAAACGTGTTGGCGCCCAAGTTAACACCACTGAATGGCAAACAATGTAAAGTGGTTCTGCTCGGCGCTGGAATTTCCGCTCTAACCTCTGCCTATGAGCTCTCCAAGGCGGGTTACCAATGCACCATACTAGAAGCCTCACACAGAGCTGGGGGGAGAAATTTAACGTTAAGACATGGGGATTTCATTGATGAAGTCGGCAATCCCCAGCAATGTCAGTTTGATGATGCACCCCACCTGTACATGAATGCCGGGGCTGCAAGAATCCCACACACGCATAAGAAAATACTGGCCTATTGTAAAGAACTGGGAGTCGAACTCGAAATTTTTGAAAACGACAATCGTAATGCCTGGGTGCAAGATCCCAAGTTTAATCTGGGTCAACCGGTTCGAAGCAAAGAATATCTTGCCGACGCCAGAGGCTTCATGGCGGAATTGATGGCCAAGTCAATGGACCCAGAGGACCTTGATGCACCTTTTTCCGATCTCGATGCGGAACTACTGCTGGATTTCATTAAGCGTTATGGCGACTTATCAGATAAGGGCTTGTACAAGGGGTCTACCCGTGCAGGTTATCTATCCGGCGGCATGTTATCGCCGGGTATTAAAAAAGGCGTCTTTGATTTTGCCGAACTCCTGAAAGCGGATTTTTGGCGATTTCGAATGCACTGGGCAGAAGCACCAGATCAAGGCAGTCCATTACTGCAGCCTGTTGGCGGTATGGATATGATTGTTAAAGGATTCATGAAGAAAGTCGGGCACCTCGTCACCACCGGCGCCCAGGTCCGCTCTATTATGAATAACAGTGACCGTATTACAGTCGAATATGAACACGATGGCGAACGTAAGCAGATTGAAGCAGACTACTGCCTGAATTGTATTCCCACGCATCTGGTCACTGGCCTGATACACAATTTCCCAAAGCAATATGTCGATGGCTTAAAGTCAGTAGGGCGTGGCAACCTGACAAAAATTGGCTTTCAGGCGAACCAGCGATTCTGGGAAAAAGAATCTATTTACGGCGGTATTTCATGGACTAACCAAGATATTCAGCAAATTTGGTACCCATCCCATGGGATCCATCAGGAAAAAGGTATCATTCTGGGTGCCTATGTCTTCGGTAATAAAAATGGCCAGATGTGGGGAGAACTCAAACAAAAAGAGAGAATTGAGAGAGCCCTGCTCCAAGGAGAACAGGTCCACCCGGACTACCGAAAGTATCTGAGTGCGGGCGTTACCATTCCCTGGCACAGGATGAATCACATGCTCGGCTGTGACTCGCGCTGGTCACAACAAGCCCGAAATTCTTATTTCAAGATTTTACAGCAGGCAAGTGGGCGTCACTATATGATGGGCGATCAAATCAGCTACCATCCAGCCTGGCAGGAAGGTGCTGTGAGTTCAGCGCACTTTACACTCAATGAAATTGAAAAACGCGAACGGGCTCACCGGGTCACCTCATTATGAACAGACTCCTATTCAATGCGCTGTTCGCACTAATCCTGATAGTTTCGGTTTCAGACGCCCTCTGTGCCCCTGACAAGTTGGGTATCTGTATTACCTGCCATGGTGTAGATGGGCGCGGCAATGAGGCCGTTGGCGCACCCAAAATCGCTGGTATGGAAGACTGGTATTTACGAGACCAGTTAGTGAGCTTTAAGAGGCACTATCGTGGCGCTCATGCTAGTGATGGGTATGGTCGGGAAATGAAGGCCATGGCCGACTTTCTCACCGAAAGTGAAACCGAAGAACTGATTAAGTGGATAGGCGAGTGGCCGATCGATATCACGCCTGCTACCGTAAGTGGCGATCCCGAACGTGGCAAAGAACTGTACGCACCCTGTGCTACCTGCCACGGTGCCAATGGCCAGGGAAATGCAATCTTGAAAAGCCCGGCACTGGCGGGGCAGAACGATTGGTATTTGCTGCGGCAATTGCATAATTTTAAAACCGATCGACGCGGCGCTCATCCAGATGACCGCTACGGGCAACAGATGAAATCAATGATGAACACCCTACCCGATGATGATGCCTTCCGGGATGTAGTGAGCTTCGTCCAGTCATTACCCATGCCCGATTAAGAAAATTTAAATTAACTCACCAGGAAGAAAAAATGAAAAGAAGTCTAATGATCCTTGCAACAATAAGTGTGTGGATGGTCGGCAGTGCAGTAGCCGATGTTATTCGGCATCCTCTACCTAATAATTCAACCTTTCCCATCGCCTCAGCTGTTGAAGTACCCGCCGGGACAACGATTACTTTCCACAGCGGCACCGTGCCTGGCCCGGCCGACAAAACTGCTAAACGTGGAACGCCCGCCTTTTATGGAGATACCAAGACACAGACCATCAGTGTGTTCGAGCGAATCAAACAGAACCTGGAATCCCAGGACATGGATATGGGCAACATTATAAAATTAACGGTATTTTTGGTGGGCGACCCAGCCAACGGAAATGCCATGGACTTCGCTGGTTTTATGGAAGCTTATGTACAGTATTTTGGAACCAAGGAACAACCGAATCTACCGGCCAGGTCAGCAGTTCAGATAGCCGGACTGGTTGGACCACTCATGTTCGTTGAAATTGAAGCCATAACAGCGCGGTAGTTTAAAAACACCCCACTGGTTAATCAGCGCGTCAGGTTGAGGCGCCTGAAGCGATCGATTAAGCGTGCTTATTACAATCCGATCGACAACTAAAGTGTCCGTTGGAGCATAGCCAACAATCGTCCCCAGGCTTTCTCCGCCTGAGGATGATTGTAAACCCTTGAATCTGGGGGACACCAACCATGCATGGCGCCTTCGTAAACTTCAATCTCTGATTTTATACCCGAAGCAGTAAAAGCCTGGCTTAATATATCCTTGGTTTCTGGTTCACGCTGGTCATCATTTTCTGCTACAGCAATGAGAAATTCAGCCTTCATCCCCGGTATCAACAGGTGTGGACTATCTGACTTGGCAGTCACCAGGCCGCCGCCATGAAAGGAGGCGCCCACGCCTATTCTATCTGGCTCCGCCGCGGCGGTTCTCATGACCATCGGCCCTCCCATACAATATCCCATGGTAGCGGCCTTTCTTTGTGTATCAACCGCCGGTTGTAAATCAAGGAATGTGATGAAGGCCGATGCATCGGTAAAATGGGTCCTGGCCGAAAGGCGCCGGGCATAAGGCAGAACTTTTCCCCGAGTTTCCGGGTCCTGAAAACTGGCGCCTTCCGGCACCACTGGCGCTCGAGCATTCCGGTAGAACGGATTCACAACCAATACAGCATAACCAGACTCAGCCAGTCGTGTCGCCATACCGCGAAAAGCCAAACGTAAACCCAAAATATCAGGCCAGATAAGCACAGCAGGATGTTTACCCTGATCTGGATGAACGAAATACGCGTCCGCGACCCCATCGGGGGTGGTTATCTCAACATCGGAGCCGACAACACTCAGGGCTGAGGCTGGACTCGGTAAAACAACTGCACCGGTTATTCCAGCAACGGCCATTCCTGCCGCGAAACCATTAAACTGTCTCCGGGACAGATTTTTCAGATAAACCTCAGACTCTGCTGCCGTATCTTCATCACACATAGTTTTCTCCTGTAAGTCCGCCGAATTGTAAGGTTAGGGTGTGTAACTTAGTCCTCCTGATCGACCCAAAGACTCAGGCAGGAGTCGGTAAGCATCTTCCATGAATTCGACCAGCAAAGGCCTGGTATTCCTGGGATCAATCATATTTTCGATTCCAAATGCATGGGCATTGCGCAAAGGCGAAGAAATCGCCTGAAGCCGGGCTTCAATTTCCTGACGCTTGGCTTCAGGGTTATCAGCAGCTTCAATTTCCCGCTTATACGCAATGGCCGTTCCGCCTTCTATATGCATGGAGCCTCCATGGGTAGAAGGCCAGGCATAGCGACGATAAAATCCTTTTTCACGATGGTGCAATCCTCCAGCCACACCATATAACTGCCTGATTACAATACAGGCATAAGGCATACTACTATTGTGAATTTTGGTCAGAACCCTGGCACCTGCCCTGACAATGCCTGCATGTTCCTGTTTCGGTCCCACCGAAAACCCGGGTTCATCTGCAAAATAGACCATGGGCAAGTTAAAGGTTTCACACAGTTCAACTAGGCGAATTGTTTTTTCACCCGCCTGAATATCCATTGAGCCACCGTTGAACTTGGGGTTATTCGCCATCACCCCACACGGCATGCCATTTAAGCGAGCCAACCCAGTGACCCTGGCTTTGCCATAATAGGGCCCAATTTCAAAAAAACTATCCTTGTCGAATACAGCCTGCAGTATCTTTTTAGGATCATAAATCTGCCGGCGGTTTTTGGGAACCAGACTCATGAGGCTTTGATCTCGACGTTCGGGATCATCGGTACAGTTTACTGTCGGAGGTAATTCATACACATTCGAAGGCAAATAAGAAAGGAATTGCTTAATCTGATCAATGGCGTCACTTTCATTTTCAGCCAGGTTCATGATGACACCATTGCGAACCTGAACGCGCTCATCACCCAGGTCTTCCTTACTGATAGGCTCACCGGTTGCCTGTTCCACGACCTTGGGGCCGGCGACAAAAACCTGGCTGGTATTCTTGACCATCAAATTAAAGTGACACAAGCAAGCCTGAACAGCAGGAAGCCCAGCCACTGAACCCATAACAGCTGACACCACAGGAACCGTTTGCATTAATTGAATTCCGAGGTCTGCTCCTGCCCCTTCTGGCAAATAAGTACGACCAATCTGTTCAAAGGTTTTGACACTACCGCCAGTCGCATCGAGCAACCTGACATAAGGTAATCTTGAATTCAGGGCGTAATTCTCGATAAAACGCGCTTTGTTGCCTACATTGGCGTCCGCAGACCCCCCGCGAATAGTAAAGTCACCCCCGGAGAATGTTATCTTACGCCCGTTAACCTTACAGGTACCAATCAGGGTATTAGAAGGTTTTAACGATTTCAATTCGTGACCTTCCCAGACTGGCGTTCCTGCCAAAGGACCTATCTCTTCCATACTGGAAGGGTCGCCCAGCAAACCCAACCGTTCCCGTACGGTAAGTTTCCCCCTCCCGTGATGAAAAGCGATACTATCTGCGCCGCCCATTTGTTCGGCCATCTTGTTCTGGCGTTCAATCTCATCTACTTCATCCTGCCAACTCATAGGGCCCTCCCCGTGAATTTGAGGAAACAAGGTGCAGCCGATTTATTTCCTGGTAGCTACTAAGCTAACAAATCACAAAAATAATATCACGCTGTATAACTGACTCCCCTTGTCATTTTAGCCAACGTCATGCGTCGATTAACCAGGGATACGATTCACCCGATTTACTGACCACTCTTAGAATGGCTGCCGAATCAGAATTTGATTTGGGTATCGACCTGGATGCGACGGTAATTACGCGAACTTGCTGCCATATTTTGATCATTGGCATACCAGGTAAGCGCTAGCGACCAATTTTCAGTCATCATCCAGCTTCCCTTGAAGATGTGACCTTTGCCACCAGTGCCACCACCTGCGAAGTCAGAACTGCTAGTCAGCCCTAATACCGCATCAGCCTCCAAATGAAGATATTGATAGCCTAGTTGCCATGATCCTGGCACCTTTGCCTTGCCTAACCTGAAACCAGCAGACCAGGCTAGATCTGCATCGTCAACGGCAAGATTCTCCACACTTTCTACGAAGGTAACTAGGGGTAGACCTGCCAAACTGAATTCTGCCTGCACAAACACCTGAAATTGCTCATAGTCAAAACTGTACTGACAGTCTGTAGGACTTGCTATATTCGAACAGGTAAAGCCATTACCAAAGTAATCTTCATCCCTGTTAATGGCTTCTCTACCTGCAATGGCTAATTCATAATAGCCCAAGCCCGCCGTCAGCCTGGTATCACTCAGTTGCTTGACCAGGCCACCCTGCACCCCTAGCAAGAAGGTCTGGTCCTGTTTAGTGTCACTCTCGAGCCAGTTTAATGCCCCATGCAAAAACCCTTTATCTGACTGATAGGATAGCGCAAACCCCTCAGGGTTATAATCGTTGTCCCACATCAATTCCGATTTTTCAGATTTAAACCAAACATTCTTAAATTTACCCGCCCTGAGGCTCACTAGATCACTGAGTGACCACTGCAAATAAGCCAGGTCTAAACCAAAATTCTTGCTTGAACCCGCGCGCCCTAAAGTCTGGTTCGTTGAGATAGGATCATCGCTGCCACTAGCCAGGCCGAGTATCACCTCGAGATCATCGCTTACTCTGGCTACCATACCGATTCGAGCACGCATGCGATTTCGCTCTCTGTCATCTGAACCCTGGATATCGATGCCTTCGTACCGATAACGAAAATCACCTATTAATTTAATGCGATCTACCCAGGAACCAGATTTCAACATCTCAGCCTGACTATCAGTGGGAACAGCAGCCAGGTCGGGTTGGGATGACTTGCTTGCTTTCAAAGCCGCATTTTCAGCTTCCAAAGCAGCAACTCGCATCACCAAATCGGCAAGGTTACGCTTTATTTCCTCCAGTTCGTTATCGTCACTGGCCCAAGTCAGCGTTGAAGTAGTTACAAACAAACAAAACACCATTAATCTCGTCAGCAAAGTCATAAATTTAGTCTCAGTTCTGGTCTGTAATAAGGCTTATAAAAAACGCGCGCATTGTCGCATGACTTAGGCGTTTTAGGTTAAATTTACCGTAAAATTAGCGTAAATTTGGAATGAATTGCGTAAAAAAGTAACCCAAAACTGAACAGTCTCTCGTGAAGCAAGCCCTTTACCCAGGCCCTTTCCGGATTTTATTTCCTTAGAACAAAAACTGAGCAACCACTCTTTTTCTTTAAAGCAAAAAAATGCCTGAGATAGCATTTTTCTTTAATA
>CAZGCW010000114.1:0-12313 GCA_964524295.1 uncultured Pseudomonadales bacterium | reverse complement strand
TAACCCGGTTGCTGGATCACCCGTTTCTTCCAGGTATTCCAGGTGACCATGGGCATGACCGGTTTCACCTTCTGCTGTTGAGCGAAAAACTGCGGCAACATCGTTGTAGCCCTCTACATCCGCTTTTGCAGCAAAATACAGGTACCGACGATTAGCCTGGGATTCTCCTGCAAAGGCATCTTTTAAATTCTGTTCTGTTTTGGAGTCTTTCAACGCCATTTTATTCCTCCTCAAGGTTTTAGTTAACTCAATATATGCTGGCAGAGCCTGTGAATCCAATAAATCTTTTCTCTTATGTTAATCGATTTTTTCGATCACCTTAAGTATCTCTGCCTGAAATATATCCTTCATCATATGCCAGACTTCACCGGCACTTCCATCACCGATTGTAGTCCCGTCGATCTGGCCAACCGGCAATAATTCAAGTCCAGATGCGGTCAACCAGACTTCATCGGCTTGCTTCAAAAATGCTTCCTGAATGTTTTCTTCTCGGACTTCCAGTCCATTTGCCCTGGCCATCTGGATTATCTGGTCACGAGTGATACCATGCAACAGGTACTCACTTTTAGGTGGTGTCCACAGCACGCGATCCCTGATGGCAAACACATTAGAGGAAGTTCCTTCGGTTACCAGGCCATTGCGTATCAAAATAGCGTCATCAAATCCTTCATCGATGGCCTGATTCTTTAACATGCCATTGGCGATCAGGCTGACAACCTTAATATCCCCCCTGGACCAGCGAAAATCTGCTTTACAAACAGCACTGATCGGTTTGATGGCATCCTCATCATATGGACTGGCAGTCACCGTAATTAGAATCGTCGGCGCCACTACCGGGTAGACATGCGAGCGTTCTGATGCGACCCCTCGAGTGACTTGCAGATAAATCAGGGCGTCCTTTTCGTCGCTACGAGACACTGCCTCTTCCAGTAACGCCTGCCATTCCAAGTTGGTCAATGGACACTGGATTCGAACCTCTGCCATGGAACGCTGCAATCTGGCAATATGCTGGGTAAGCGTAAAAATATGCCCGTTATAAACCGGCATCACCTCATAGACACCATCACCAAACATAAACCCGCGGTCAAACACAGAAATTTTAGTATCTTCTGGTCTGCTCCATTGACCATTGAGGTAAGCGATGGGCATAACAACTTTCCAATCAGGTAGATAAGGAGCCAGATGATAGCAAGAATCTATTAGCAGCACGATCACCAAATACGCTAATTCAGGGCCAAATCCAATTATCGCCAGTACAGCCAGTCCGGCTCTGACAACTCCCTGTACAGCAAACCCGTATTATTAGGGCTGATCGCATCTGAACAGCGTCTCGGCTCGCTACAACCGACCTCTTCGACGCGCGTAAAGGTCACTTTAAACCTGCTTTCTACTCCCCTCAAAACCCGCTTTTTCGCACAACTGAAATCAATTCAGTACGGTTTTACCTAACGACCTTTTACCTAACGACCTTTTACCTAACGACCAATGAAGGTAGGTTGACGTTTTTCGACAAACGCCTTTGCCGCCTCTTTATGATCAGTCGTCTGACCGCAATGAACATGATGAGTCGCTTCAAGGTCCATACAATCGTCAACCTCCCCTGCTAATGCCCGGTTAAGATTTTCTTTCATATAACGATAAGCAACCGTAGGACCTGCAGCGATACGGCCAGCAATCTCCATTGTTTTTTCCATCAAACTTTCCGGTTCAACCACCCAATTGGTCAATCCGAGCCGAAGCGCCTCATTGGCATCTATTCGGTCTGACAGATAATACAGTTCCCTGGCCTTGGCCGTGCCCACCAATTGAGTCAGGAAGTAACTGCCACCATAGTCACCGGAAAACCCCACTTTAGCGAACGCCGTGGTCATAATCGCGGTGCTCGCCATAATCCGCATATCACAGGCAAGTGCGTAAGAAAGCCCAGCGCCGGCAGCCGCACCGGGCAACGCTGCTATCGTGGGCTTAGGCATTTTAAATAACTTACCGGCCGTCAAGCCTTGGTTGACCCGCTGGGCATGAATAGCACCATCTATGGTATTCTGACCTACGGTGCCATCACCTGAAGAGGCCATTCCCTTTACATCGCCACCAGCACAGAATCCTTTCCCGGCACCGGTGATAACGATACATTTAACTTCCGAGTCTAATTCCCAGGCCGCCAGCATTGTTTGCAGTGCTGCGTTCATCCCTCCGGACATGGCGTTTCTAGCCTCTGGTCTGTTTAGGGTAATAACGCCAACACCCCCAGTGACCTCTGCCAATAAATCCTCTGTACCCGTATCCATGCTTGTCATCGTCCTCTCCTTTACTAACAATAAAATGAATTGTTTTCAGTAAACTAAATCTACTCAAATCAGCATAGGACGAGTCTACCATGAGATGAAAGTCCTCGAGAAAACCATACAAAAAATTGATTCCTGCCTATAAACAGCTAAATACTAGAGCAGACAGCACAGCCCACTTAGGGTAACTTTGTTATTCATCATAAAACACTAGAACCTTCATGAAACGACTACTTATTGCCAACCGTGGAGAAATAGCACTTCGCATTGCCAGCACCGCCAGGGACATGGGAATAGCTTGTATCGCTATCTATTCTGAAGACGATGCGCTGTCACTACACGTCCTGGAAGCCGATAAGTCATTTAAGCTGAGCGGTGCTGGTGCTCAGGCGTATCTGGAGATCGAAGACATCATCGCCGCAGCCGTTCACACCCATGCCGATGCTATTCATCCTGGTTACGGCTTTTTAAGCGAAAGTGTCGCGTTTGCTCAGGCCTGTCACGAAGCTAATATTACCCTGATCGGCCCAACCGTCGATCAACTAGACCAATTCGGTAACAAAACCGGTGCCAGAGCACTCGCAGCAACCTGCGACGTGCCGCTTGTTCCTGGCACCAATGGCGCAACGACGCTGGCCGAGGCAAAGGCATTTATGACGTCTCTGGACGGTAAGCACGACCTATTAATCAAAGCCGTCCATGGCGGTGGGGGTCGCGGCATGCGCAGCGTAACCGACCCGAAACAATTGGAAAAGCATTACCAGCGATGCCAGTCTGAAGCCCAAATGGCATTTGGAAACGATGCTGTTTACGTCGAAGCGCTGATCCCAAAAGTCAAGCATATTGAAATTCAGGTCATCGGTGACGGGCAGGGTCAAGTCATGCACCTGTGGGAACGCGAGTGTTCGGTACAGCGACAGAATCAAAAGGTGATTGAAATTGCGCCAAGCCCTGGATTACCTGAAACCACTCGGCAACACATGATAGCCGCGGCACTTAAAATGGCAGGTAAAGCAAACTATCGTGGCCTGGGTACTTTCGAGTTTTTGGTTAGTTGCGACGACCCCAGCGATTATTATTTCATTGAGACCAATGCTCGCCTGCAGGTAGAACATACTGTCACCGAGGCGATTACTGGACTTGATCTCGTACAACTGCAAATCGCCGTCGCAATGGGCAGCAAACTCGACGAATTAGGTCTGGCGCAGGCCCCTGATGTAACGGGTTATGCTATTGAATGCCGTATCAATATGGAAACACTAGGCGCCAAGGCCTTTTTTAAACCCTCTGGTGGAAACCTGACCGCCTATAGTCCGCCCTCAGGACCCGGTATCCGTGTTGATGGATTTGGTTATTCCGGTTACCAGACATCGACTCGCTTTGATTCTCTACTAGCTAAACTCATCGTCCATTCCAGAAATAACCAATACGAGCTTGCGGTCGATAAAACCAAACGGGCCTTGCTCGCATTTCAAATCGATGGCTTCGAAACCAATCAGTCTTTCCTGGAATACATTCTCGATACTGAGGAGTTACGCAAGGGTGAAATCTACACTCGCTACATAGACGATCACCTCAAAACCATTGCCACTGAATTACCTCGTGCTAGCCACCCATCATCTGCACCGGAACCAAAAACAGCCGGGGTTAAAATCGATCAGGTAGACCCGCTGGCGGTGCTTACCCATGGCAAACAAACAACTAAAAACGAAAGAACCAACTCAGATCAAGGCCAACCAGATGGCAGCATTGCAATCACTGCACCCTTGCAAGGCACCATTATTGAAATCCATACCAAACCAGGAGATGAGGTCCATCGAGGCCAGGAACTGGTGATTATGGATGCAATGAAAATGGAGCATGTGATCACCGCGCCCGACAGCGGAACGGTTTTGTCTTTACATGCAAAATCAGGTGAAGCCGTATTCGAGAACCATCTGATTCTAGCGATCAATCCGGGGGAAGTATCGACTCAAGCGACAGACCGCGACGATGATGTCGACCTTGATTTTATCCGTCCTGATCTACAGGAGGCCATCACCCGGCATAGTTACGGCATGGATGAAAGCCGGCAAACCGCCGTTGCTAAGCGTCGACGTACCCATCACCGAACGGTGCGGGAAAATATACAGGATATCTGCGACCCGGATAGCTTCATAGAATACGGATCCCTTGCCATTGCAGCCCAGCGCCGGCGTCGTAGTGTTGATGACCTGATGCAGAACACACCGGGTGATGGCATGGTCTGCGGCATCGGCAGCGTTAACAGCGCGCTGGTATCTGAAGAACAGGCACAGTGCATTGTCATGTCCTACGATTACATGGTATTAGCTGGCACGCAGGGCCTGCAAAATCACCGTAAAAAAGACCGTATGTTCGAGTTAGCAGAGCAACTCAGAGCGCCTGTCATCCTCATCGCAGAAGGCGGTGGTGGCCGACCAGGAGATACCGATGGTGCTGGAATAGCTGGACTGGATTGCCTGGCCTTTCAACTCTATGCGCGATTAAGCGGCCTTGTGCCCAGAATTGGTATCACGACTGGGAGATGCTTTGCTGGTAACGCCGTACTTCTCGGTTGCAGCGATATTGTGATCGCCACAGAGGACTCAAATATCGGTATTGGTGGCCCGGCTATGATTGAAGGGGGTGGCCTGGGTATATTCAGCCCTGATGAAGTTGGCCCGATGGAGGTACAGGTACCCAATGGCGTCGTCGATATCGCCGTTAAAGACGAGCAAGAAGCCGTCTCCAAAGCCAAGCAATTACTTTCCTATTTTCAAGGTTCGTTAGCGCAATGGCAATGCGCCGATCAGCGAAAACTCAGGTCCGCGGTTCCAGAAAACCGCCTTAGAGTGTACGACATTAAAAACATCATTAACCTGATTGCTGATACGGATTCGGTACTCGAGCTTCGCCCTGAATTCGGTATTGGTATGGTCACCGCATTTATCAGGATCGAAGGCAGGCCCATGGGCTTGATCGCTAATGACCCTGTGCACCTGTCGGGTGCCATAGACAGCGATGGCGCCGATAAAGCAGCTCGTTTCATGCAGTTATGCGATGCCTTTGATATTCCTATAGTATCCCTGGTGGACTGCCCCGGCATCATGGTCGGCCCGGAAATAGAAAAAACTGCGCTGGTTCGTCACGCCAGCCGGGTTTTTGTCACCAGCACCAGTTTGACTGTCCCTCTTTTCGCTGTCGTCCTGAGAAAAGGCTACGGTCTCGGTGCCCAGGCGATGACTGGAGGTGGCTTCAAGGCATCTACTTTTACGGTAACCTGGCCAACCGGCGAGTTCGGCGGAATGGGCCTTGAAGGCGCCGTGAAACTAGGCTATCGCAAAGAGCTTGAAGCCATAGAAGACCCTGAGGCCAGACGAGAAGAATACGAAAAGAGAGTCGCCCAGATGTACGACCGTGGCAAGGCCGTCAACTTTGCTACCGCGTTTGAAATTGACGAGGTTATAGACCCGATGGATACCCGGCGCTGGATTATCCGAGGCTTAAAAGCGAGCCCGACGCCACTCCAGCGAGACGGTAAAAAACGCCCCTTTATCGATACCTGGTAGATTCTTTCACCTGTCGGCCTTCCGGCTCAAACAATCGCCGCCACAAGGTCAGCCCTTAAGAGCCCGAGCTATTTCACGAATACCGGCCTGGGTATTCAGGCTGTGTTTCTGATTCAGAAATTCAGGCCAACTGGAAAGCTTAACCACGACCATATTGTCTTCAGGCGCAATATAAATAAGCTGGCCAAATACCCCTCTGCACATCACAGCGGTTCCGGAGACATCTTCTATCCAGAACTGATTACGGTAGCATCCCTTGGGTAATGATTGCCTAGCTACATCATTGAAAAGCCCATGGTCACCGCTTCTGACGTCCTGGACCCATGTCTGTGGAATGATCTGTTCGTTTCCCCTGCGCCCGTCATTCAGATACAACAGGCCAAAACGCGCGAAGTCACGCAAGGTTGCATTAAAGCCACCATCCGCAAGGGCATAGCCGGCACTATCAACCGTGAAACAGGCATCGTGCTCTGCGCCCATCGGCGACCATAATTCCTGGCTAACCAGATCAGCCAGCCTCATACCGGCAACGCGTTCCATGACATGAGCAATCACATCGGTCTCTATCGAGCGATAATAGAATCGCTCTCCATGCTGCGCGTCTTTTTCCTTCAGCGATAAAATCTGATCCCAGATACACGATGGCCAATAGGAATCCGGCAAGGCATTGCCTGGAATAGGCCTCCAGCCCGAAGCAACATCTGTTCTACCAATATCAGAATCAATATCCGTGTATTCCTCTACAAACTTAACCCCGGAAGTCATATCGAGCGCTTGCTGCAGGCTTGCGCCAGCCCAACCGGTATTACCTAATTCAGGCAGATAAACTGAGAGAAGTTCAGCAGGGTTGAGCAAACCCTGACCGATCATGATGCCTGTCACAGTCGCCACAATCGATTTTGAAACCGATTGGGCCAAATGCAATGTTCCGGCATCCATGCCATTGTAATAGCTTTCATGGATAATCCTGCCATCCATATAGACCAGGAAACCATCGGTGTAGGTCTCATCCAACAAGCCTGGAATGGTGAGTGGGTTCCCATCGACGCTCTTAAAGGAGAGGTTCGATAAATCCTGCAAGTCGCTTTCAAGCGGCTGCCCCAGCCCCGCGCTTCTTCGCACATTCGTGGTTGGAAGAATCTGACGAACATTCTGAAAAGTCCAGCGATTCCAAGGCGGCTGGTCCCACTGAGCATGAGGAACTCGCCATTTCGGCGAAACAGGTGAACCCAGCATGATCGGTGGTGGCACATCCGAATTACGATAACTTTTCATTACAGACTGCCTTCCCCTCCAGACCTCCTACAAGGCCCTATTTAAGTTTTATCCAATCATCCTAGCTCATTCTAGTCACTATTCTCACTTAAACTATTCAGTAAGCGCTGACTTAAATTCTGACACAGCTTCTCATTTAAAAGGTTAACCCAGGTAAACCTGCCCGGATCCTGGGCAAAAAAAACGCCCCTTAAAGGACGTTTTTATTAAATTTACCAAAACCGCCTTCAGCCCTTGGGAACAAATACAGCTTTAGTCTCAAGAACCTCCTCAAAACCCAAGTCTCCCCATTCACGACCATTACCGGACTGTTTGTAACCTCCAAAAGGGGCGTTTAGGTCGGGTCCACTACCATTGATGTGAACGTTGCCGGTACGAATCTGCGCAGCCACCTCAAGTGCATGATCAACACTACCGGACTGCACATAGCCAGATAAACCATAAGGCGTGTCATTGGCGATCTCGATGGCTTGCGCTTCATCTGAGTAAGGCAAGATGGATAGCACTGGCCCGAAAATCTCCTCTCTGGCGATGGTCATATCATTATTAACATGACCGAAAACCGTCGGCTTAACAAAATAGCCGGCATTCAGGCCATCGGGTCGCCCGGTACCACCACAAACCAGCTCTGCACCTTCATCGATGCCTTTCTGGATTAAGCCCTGGATTTTGTCAAACTGGACCTCGCTCACTACCGGACCCATGGTCGTCCCATCAGCGAAAGGATCACCCGGTTTGGCCCCTTCCGCCGTACGTTTAGCAATCTCCAATGCCTGGTTATGCGCCGCTGCGGGCACCAGCATCCTGGTTGGTGCATTACAGCTCTGTCCGGAATTCTGGAATATCGCATTCACACCACTACTCACAGCCTGCTCAAGATCAGCATCTTCCAGCACAATATTGGCGGATTTACCGCCCAACTCCTGAGCCACCCGCTTAACCGAAGCCGCGGAAGCTTTGGCCACTTCAATTCCTGCACGGGTAGAACCGGTAAATGACATCATATGAATATCGTCATGAGCCGACATAGCAGCGCCGACACTCGGGCCGTCACCATTCACCAGGTTAAAAACGCCGGCCGGCACACCCGCTGCATGCAATACTTCGGCAAGGATAATGCCATTGACGGGTGCCACCTCGCTGGGTTTAAGCACCATGGTACAACCCGCTGCCATGGCGGGTGCAACCTTACAGGCTATTTGGTTAATCGGCCAGTTCCACGGCGTGATCAATCCACAGACGCCCACGGGTTCACGCCGAAGCAGGTATTTCCCTTTTCTTTCTTCCCAGGGGAAATCCTTCAATATTCCAAGTGTAGTCGCAAAATGAGCCTGTCCCATTGCTGCCTGGGCAGCCTTTGACAGCCAGATCGGCGCGCCCATTTCAGTCGAAATAGCAGCGGCAATTTCGTCATAGCGTTTGGCGTACTCTGCTAAAATAGCACCTAGCAGATCCACTCTCTCGGCGACGGTTGTTTTCGAGAAACTATCAAATGCCCCTACAGCAGCGGCTACCGCATTATCCACATCTGCTGGGCCTCCCATGCTGATCCTGGCAAAGGCTGCCTCGGTTGCGGGATTAATAACATCCAGCGTTGCCGGACTGACCGGATCAACCCATTCGCCATTAATATAAAACTGTAAATACTCTTGCATGGTGCTTCCTCATTGAATAAATAACTTCTGTGTCAACGTGGACCCTTCCACGCCATAAACAGGAACTCAAAACTACAAACTGGTTGATCCTATGTCAAGGTTCTGCAACAGGGGGTTACTAACTCAGCTTAAAACCGTTCGCCAATAAAATGATGTCTAAGGATCTAACCCACGAACTGTATCAGAACACCGGCGGCAACGGCTGACCCAATCACACCGGCCACATTGGGTCCCATGGCATGCATCAACAGAAAGTTATTTGGGTTCGCTTGCAGGCCGACTCGGCTAACCACTCTGGCTGCCATGGGCACCGCCGAGACCCCCGCGGCACCAATCAGCGGATTGATTTTCTGAGACGACATGAGATTCAACAATTTGGCCATCAGCACCCCGGCAGCGGTGCCAATACAAAATGCGACCATCCCTAATAGCAGGATACCCAGGGTATCCAGCACCAGAAATTGATCCGCTCGCAACTTAGAACCGACAGCGAGACCCAGGAAGATAGTAGTCATATTGATCAAGGCATTCTGAGTCGTGTCGCTCAATCGATCGACCACACCACATTCACGCATCAAGTTTCCTAAACAAAACATACCCAGCAACGGCGCCGCACTCGGTACCATCAAGGCGACCAGAATCAGTAAGACGATCGGGAAAATTATCTTTTCCGTCTGCGATACCTCGCGGAGTTGCGTCATCTGGATACGTCGCTCTTCTGGATTAGTCAATAAGCGCATGATTGGCGGCTGAATAATCGGCACCAGCGCCATGTACGAATAGGCAGCAACCGCAATCGCACCCAACAGCTGCGGTGCTAACTTACCCGCCACATAGATCGCCGTCGGCCCGTCGGCGCCACCAATAATGCCAATGGCAGCTGCTTCTGAAAGCGTAAAATCAAATATACCCAGGTGCGTGAAATACAGCGCGCCCAGCAAGGTTGCGAAAATACCAAATTGGGCGGCAGCACCCAGGAACAGCGTTTTCGGGTTCGCCAGCAATGGGCCAAAGTCAGTCAGCGCTCCCACGCCCATAAATATCAACAAGGGAAACAGACCTGTCTCTATACCCATACTGTAGAGTTGGTGCAGAATCCCATTGCCAACAGCAATATCAACCCCTGGGATATTAGCCAGGATCCCACCAAATCCGATCGGCACCAGCAGAAGCGGTTCAAAGCCTTTGGAAATCGCCAGATACAATAACAACAGTCCAACAATAATCATCGACAACTGGCTCATCTCAATCTGATAGATCCCAGTTCCCTGCCACAATTGAAATAGTTGATCCATGACCGATTTACTGTCCCACCATAACCAGAGAATCACCGACCTTGACGGCATCTCCTTCGCGCACCGGAACTGCTACGACCTGGCCACTGTGAGTCGCCCTAATCTCCGTTTCCATCTTCATCGCCTCCAGGACGATGACCACATCGCCTTCTGCAACGGGATCACCCATAGAGACCAACACTTTAAACACATTTCCTGATAAAGGCGCTGTTATGCCCGTCTGATGACCCGATGAGGCAACAACGGGCGCACTTCCCTGAGCGAGCGGCTGTATATCGCCAATATCGCCACCAGGCGTAACGGCCACCACGAATTGCTGCCCTTCCACTTCAACGGTATAAGTTTCCGGACCACTGTCTACCATGACAGTGTGTTCAACTGGAACGGGCTCAAATGCCGCTGGATTATGGCGGTTTTCAAAAAACTTAAGACCAACCTGAGGAAACAAGGCATAAGTAAGCACATCATCTTCAAAATGCTCGCCAAACGTCAATTGCCGTTCCTTGCCCAGTTCGGTCAGTTCGCTGCTGAGTGAATCAAACTCCGGCACCAGCAAATCTGCAGGCCGGCAGGTCACGGCTTCAGCACCATCAAGCACCTTTGCTTGCAGCGCTTCGTCAACTGGCGCCGGCGTGGTGCCATACTCGCCTTTAAGGACTGCCTGGGTCTCTTTGGTAATATTACTATAACGCGCCCCAGTGAGAACGTTCAGAACTGCCTGGGTACCGACAATCTGCGAGGTGGGCGTAACCAGCGGAATAAAACCGAGCTCTTCTCGTACTCGAGGGATCTCCTCCAAAACATCATCGAGCTTGTCAGCCGCATTTTGTTCACGCAACTGGTTCTCCAGGTTGGTCAACATGCCCCCAGGTACCTGCGCCACCAGTATTCTTGAATCTATACCTTTAAGAGAGCCCTCAAACTGGGTGTATTTCTTTCTGGCCTGTCTAAAATAAGCGGCAATTTCCTCTAGCAAAAGTAAATCAAGACCGGTATCTCGATCATTTCCATGCATAATGGCGACCAGCGACTCCGTAGGAGAATGGCCATAAGTCATACTCATTGAAGAAATCGCGGAGTCAACATTATCAACACCTGCTTCCATCGCTTTAAGGTAGGTGGCCGTAGACATCCCGGTCGTCGCATGACAGTGCATGTGAATCGGAATGTCGACGGTTTTCTTCAAGCCTGTGACCAGATCAAAAGCGGCATAGGGTGTAAGCAAACCCGCCATGTCCTTAATGGCAATGGAATCAGCGCCCATCTCGGCCAGCCGCCTTCCCATGGCCAGCCACCCATCCAGTGTATGAACCGGACTGATGGTATAGGATAACGTTCCCTGGGCATGTTTCTCCTGCCGGCGAACTGCATTGATTGCTTGTTCCAGATTCCGCGGATCATTCATAGCATCAAACACACGAAAAACATCAATTCCATTGACTGCAGCACGTTCAACGAATCGATCAACAATATCATCTGCATAATGGCGATAACCGAGAATATTCTGACCACGAAACAGCATCTGCTGGGGCGTATTCGGCATGGCTTTTTTCAACTGGCGGATCCGCTCCCAGGGGTCCTCACCGAGATAGCGTATGCAGGCATCAAACGTGGCACCGCCCCAACTCTCCAGCGACCAATAACCCACCTGATCCAGCTTTTCGGCAATGGGCAACATGTCATCCAGACGCAGACGTGTTGCAAATAAAGACTGATGGGCATCGCGGAGTACAACCTCTGTAATTCCCAGGGGTTGTCGCTTAATTGATCCTGTTTCTGTCATGAATCCTTACCCTACTGCGCCAAGCACTAATTACACGCATCAAGACGCTAAATTATTGCCGATGATGCTGTCGATATTGCTGGACTGCAATGGTGATGGCCTGCAATCGCCTTTCGGCTATTTTATTTCCGCGGTCCTCAGCCTGACCTGAGTTTCCCTGTTCCGGACCCCAGCGCATCAGAATAGAAGACATAAGAGAGGTCACCAGCACCAGCAGTGTCAGAAATGAGAAAACCGTACCCATTCCAACCCCGGCAAGTTGAAAACCGGCCAACAATGCTTCAGCCATATTAGTATTTCCAGATAATATGGCCAGTTTATATCAAATTCGGACCAACTCCCAACCTTTCATAGTTGACCTCAACCAGACTGAGCTAGATAATACGCACCTCACGGGCGCTGGTAGCTCAGTTGGATAGAGCATCTGGCTACGAACCAGGAGGTCGGGGGT
>CAZGCW010000113.1:0-12376 GCA_964524295.1 uncultured Pseudomonadales bacterium | reverse complement strand
GCGAGCGGCAAACGTTCACGTTTCTCATTATCTGGACTTATCTCGTATTGACGAGATAGAGACCACGTGCGGATCTGGTGCTCATAACTCAGTAGCACGCCTGTGACCGACATCATAAGAATGATAAGACTGGCCACCGATCCAACACAGAGGTGGGCCCAGAAGATTACGTTTCTTATCAAGATAATTACTCCCCTATAGACGCTACCATGTTAGATGGGGATGGCGGAATTGTCATGGACCGAAATAGAGATGCGAGAATAGGAATCGTTAAACGTCGTTTCCCTCATGTGGAAAAGTATCTGCTCTATTGAGGTGTGCTTGCGTGGGGAAACCTTTTGGCCAACGGCCTATTACATGAGTATCTCATAGCCCAGACATCTGTAGAAGAATAAGAAAAATCCGGTTCGAGGCTCTGGGCGTTGTTTGATACCCCTTGGCCGCAAAGCGTGAAGAAGGTGGTTATTATTCCTGATCTCAGCTGGCATGGTACCGGCTGCCTGTGTAAGGTGATGGGCAATCATGCTAGATACACTAAAAAAAATCCGACCGCTATCGCTCGTTATTGTCGTGGTAATGACCTGTGGCTGTTCTTATGCAACCAAAATGGCTACCGCTGAGCGACAATATCAGCAATCAGTGTCTCAAAAGGTGCTCATTTTGATGGATCTTGACACCCTGTTTGCCGATCAACCATTACGCCAGCTCGCCGCTGCCGCCGGAAAAGGCAGAATATCCACCATTGATAAATTAATTGAACAAGGCGTTGATGTTAATGCCCAAGGCACACGCAAAGCCACAGCACTATTCTGGTCGATGCGAAGTGAAAAAGGGTTTAATCATCTATTGGCAAAAGGAGCTAACCCTAATGTGGTTTTTGGCGATGGTGGCAGCGTCATGCATTGGTTGGCCCGCAAGTCCGACTGCAGGATGTTAAAAACCGCACTGGCTCATGGCGGCAATCCCAATCTACGCGCGGGTTTATTTGGAGGCTCCCCGGCGTTTGAAACCATTACTGTAGGCAAAAACAAAGGCGTGCCAACATGCTTAGAGTTACTGCTAGCAAACGGTGCGGATATAGAGTTTAAAGATGATAAGGGTAGTACCCTGCTCTTTGTGGCTGCAGATTTAGCCAGATTTGATATCGCCTTATACTTACTCGATGAGGGCGCAAATCCCAAGGTGAGCGGTGCGCGTAATAGAAGCTTGCGATCCGTGCATGATTCTTTCTACGACGCATTTAATGAAGGCAGCATCACCGAGCAAAACTGGTTCAAATTCAAGCAACGGCTAGATGAAATAGGCATTAACTAATCTCCGGCCTCGGCTGGCATTTGAATTTTCTGGTTGGATCGCCCTATTCGGCATTGATGAACGCAAGTTTAGATCGGCTTAAAAGGGGCGGCAGGTAACCGGCTAGGATCTGAATAGGTTGCTGAAGGGCGGAAAAAGGGGGATGTGTCTTGACGGCCAGGAGACTGACCTACCAAACATGAGCGGCCTTTGAAAAACACTCATTTTCATAAGTCGCTTGACATAAGGTTGCATCCTCATTACTCCAAAAAGTTTGCATCTGGCAAGAGAACTCTTTGGAAAAAACTTCCATCTCTATCTTATTACGCCTTGTTATATCGTTGCATTGAACTTTATAAGCAGCATTCAGGCCTCTTTTAGTTCGCGACCCCGAAGCTCGGCCGTCATCGAATAGGTCCATGCACCGATAGTAAACCGCTGTCCCTTCATTGGAATAATGTTCCTTGCAGCCTGTCTTACTGAACGCCTTACGGTCCCTTATCACCTTGTGGCAAGCCGGAAAACGCGCTTCATAGTCGTAATAAATAATAGTTTCACAATAAGAAAACACATTGATGATGTCTTTGCACACAGATCGTTTTATTTCATTACTATAGATGCCATCGCAACTATGCTTATACCGTCTGTCTTCAAGGCAATTTGGGCTAAGCCTATCCTTTTCGCAATTTCGAAGCGTTTCGAAATAGAGAGTCTCTGTCCCAACGACATCCAGGCAAGCCGCTCGTTTTGCCGTATCCCCAGGGTAGATTTCGTCACAGTTCTTGTCTAGAACTGCGTCCTTAAATTCAACCCAGTTACACAGGCCGTGTAAGTCCTCGCAACTATAGGCTCTTAGTTGATTTACATTACTGGCGGGATAGTGTTCGAGAATATATCGATCCATAAAATCGCTGGCAGCTGCTCCTCCGCCAGCCAGGGCGAAAAGAAAGAGCGCAACCGTTTTACCGTGCGAAATGGGGTGTGTCACAAGGCCAAAAACGTCTCTAACAACGTTCAATTTATTCATGTGCAGCAGCTCATTTCAGTCTCGATGCCAACCACTAAGAAACCAGGCTGGCTTAGAGTATTGACTCGCTCACTTTAGCATTGGCGGCTTAAATGGTGTCAACCGAAAATAGCTAAAAGAAGTGTGGTGCCCAGGGTGATATTCTTATTCTGTGACAAGATGAAAACAGCGATGACTTCTGCTTCGATTCAGCAAATCGCTTTGTTTTAGGTTTCAGCGCCGGAAACTGGGCTAGATGCCTCGACTATTTTCCGATTGCGGTTTGCCACCATCTGGTCATGCATTTCAGTGATGAGGTTGCTGCCAGTTTTAACGAACAGGAAGGGCAGTGCAGCGTGCACCAAACAGACTATGGCGCCAAAAAATAGTTTCATACTAAAGCTGAATGCTGTACCCAGGTGCTCGAAATAAGTTTCATCAACGCTTCCAGGGTGTTCAGTAAAGAGGCGCGTTAACATGATTTTAAGCTCCGAAGAATTCAATTTAAACAAAGTATTCTATCCCTACTGGTCGAGAATGTGCTTCCTATTTTTCCTTTACTTTGGATATTAAATAGAATAATTTTCCAATCTTTATTATTAATGAAGTATTAAATTTTATGGATGAAACAGACCGGAAAATCCTTGAGTGCCTGCAATCAGATACTAACCTTTCTATTTCTGATCTTGCCGATCGGGTAGGGCTGTCGCAGACGCCTTGCTGGCGACGTATTCAAAACCTGGAAAACAAGGGTGTCATCCGAAAACGGGTCGCACTTCTGGATCGAGTAAAATTAAATGTTGGAGTAACGGTTTTTGTATCTTTAAAAACTAACCAGCATAGCTTGGAATGGCTGACAAAATTTAATCAGATCGTAATCGATATACCGGAAGTGCTGGAGTTTTATCGAATGAGTGGGGGTGTCGACTATTTATTAAAAGTCGTCGTCCCTGACATCGCCGCCTATGATGCAGTCTACAAGCGATTGATCGAGAATATCGACCTGTTCGACGTTAGTTCCGCTTTTGCTATGGAAGAAATCAAGTGCGAAACCCAACTGCCCCTGGGCTATGCAGTGTAACGTTCAAGATTGATTGGTGCACTATCCGAGCACGCTGGGTAAATGAAGCAGCGGTTCCATTTAGGAAGCCAAGTTAATTGGAATTTTGCTCAGCGCCTGGCCATTAAAAATGCCTTCAGGAAGTTGACCTGGGAGCCTTATTTCCGTTGCTCAGTTCTCAGCAAGAAAAAGAGACCTAGTGCAATGCAGCCCAAAGCATAGGGCAATGAGCCTGTGCGCGATCCCCATGAAGTCACTCCGTCAACAGCGGATAGGTAGTCGGGTAGTGCATACAGCCATAGCACTGAAAATACAGCCAGGAAAAGCATTAAGTAGATTTTAGAGAATGTGAGCAGTCCCGATAACGCAAATTCAGTCGTGCGAGAGAATTTCACCAGGGTCATCGTTAATGCTGAACCCAGTAAAGTGATGGCGGTGTAAGCCTCCCGCTGCGTGGTTAATTCAATAGCGAGCAGGCCATACCAGGTCTCCGCAGTCAGTAATACGAAGAAAATCGGCGTTAGTAATCCGGCAGCCAACGCTCGCACAGCAAACTGTATGCGGGGACGGACCCCACTCAGGCTACCCGGTTCTTTGTCATGCTCAGTCGCCACTAATAGCCGGGTCGCCAGGGTTAATGCAATGGGGCCAATGAAGGCGAAACTGACCATACTGGAGACCGGGACCGAAGCCAGCGATCCATTAAAATTGGGGTAATTCCACAACCACCAACCGTATTGGGGTCCATAGTGATCAAAAACTTCATAATAAACATGGTGTACGAACCCTACGGCGATAGCGCCTGACAGCGCGCCTATGCGTCCTTCAAACAGGCCAGCTTGTTTCACTAATACAAAAGATGAATACATCACCGCGGGGTAAAGTGCCAAAATATACAGGGGGGCTCGGCCAAAAAAGAATTGCACCGTAAATTCGTTGTGTATGAAGAATATACTGGTCTCATCGCCACCGAGTTTGTCGGGAAAATAAACGGGTATCTCCAGTGCCAGCATGAACACGACTGACGCAAGCCAAAATGCTAAATAGACGGCGTGGCCTTGTTTAAAGCGTGAAACGGCGTGGACCAGGCCCCACAATGCTCCTGTGATGAGCAGTATTTCTACGACGTTCATGGTCCAGTGAGTCAAAGCGAGCGGGCTTTTTACAAAGCCCCAGCTTGCGACTGCCTCTGGGTCGAAGCCGCCGAGTTGGTTCGCGAGTTGATCAAAGGTCTGTGCTGTTTCGCTCACAGTGTGCTCGACGTCTTGCCATAAATCTGTGACACATCGCTGCCCGACCGCCAGTGTCCAAGCCACTCATCATAGTAATCAGGCAGTGGCTGATTCACACTATCGTGCCAGGGAAACTGTGATGCCAGCACGCCCAGTGCAGAACGAAGCTGGGCCCATACGGGTATCTGACCCAACGGATTATCGCTATAAGTATTAATAGGCACATCCTGAACAATGCGTTCAAATTCGACTTTAATCATGTCGAACAGACCACGGGTATGCTTTTGGAAGGCCCCTGTATTTCGCATGCGAAACCAGTGGCTTCCAACGACATGGTTATACACCGTGTAGGCTGAACTTCGATGCTCAATTTCTTCGCAGAAATGCCAGAGAAACAAGGAAGCCACATTGGTATCACCTTCTCCGAAGAGTACCGCACGATGATCTAAAATCATACGAAAAAAGGGGGTAAAAATGGCTTCCAGTCCGCCTGCATAGGCCAGGTGGTACTCAAGTGGGAACGACTGGTATACCTCGTCGTAACTGGCTAGTGTCTTATCCAGAACGGCTTGCAGCGCTGGGTATTGCTTGATTAAACCACGCGCATGCTGGAGGTGTTTTTGGGCGTGGATGGCTTCCTGCTTGCGAAAAGTCACGGCTTCTTTCATGACCCCGGACTCGGTTATCCGCCCCTCTGCATCACGCATGACACGACACATAAACTTTTCAAATCCCACCACAAAAAACGTGATCTGGTTCATGAGCACAGAAAAAGCAGGATTCGCAGGATTCCAGATGAAATCGGTCTCATCGAGGTCAAAGTCAATTTGCCGCACAGTTAGCTCTGTTATCATTTCCTCCTTGCGCCTGTGTAGATTGAAATCAATCATAGCGAGATTCAAACCGTCTAACCAGCGGCCCCAACCGGGTAGGCCAAGGATAAACCGACTGTGCCCTCAACGGTTGTTACACACAGGGTCACCTGGTGGCGCCTCATTTCAATTCATGGGTACTGCGCCGAGCACGCACCCTATCAAATGGATGGCCAATAACGGGCTCGCCATGGCCGACGTCGCCGGGTTCGTTATCAATACCTAGGCGATACCCAGGCTATGGCGCTGTGGCGGCGATCAGAGGTATATAACCTATTGCGCTCCCAAAGATCGATGCGACACCTGTGCTGATCACAATTGGACGAAATTTTCTCAGCCAGAACGGTTGCTATCAAGTCCAATTGGGACTCCAATTTACGCGTAAATTCTTTTATCAAACCGGATTAGCAGATTTGGGAATAGTAAAAAATCAATAACCAATGCTAACAAGAAGGCGATCGAAGAAAATCTTGCAAAGTCGTGGAGTGGCAGAAATGAAAGTGTATTGAGCACCAGAAAACCAGCGCAGAGCACGATGGCCATAATGATAAGTGCAAAACCCACGGTCTCGAAGGCGTAGATGACAGCGTCTTCTGGCCCTAATTTCAGGTCGGTCCTGGCAAGATTATACTTGCTCAAAAGATGGACGGTGAAATCAACGACGATGCCCAGGGTTGACCCCATACCAATGGCTACCATGAAACTGACGTTTTCAAATACAAGCGCCCAGATCCCAAATGCAACGGCGATGGGTAAGATATTAGGGAACACAGACAGTAACGAAAATAAGGTCGATTTAAAAAACAAACCTAATGTGATGGTGATTAAAACAATACCGATCAGTAAGCCTGTTAACATTTGATTAATGACGATACCGCCGAGGTAGGCGTAGACGACGCGAAAGCTGGACGGTAGAGAGATGATCTCGGCCAGGCCATGGTGCGCCAGGTAGGTGGAAACGTCAGATTCAAATTTCAAATATTCGTTTGAACTCATATTCTTGAGGGAGGCTGAAATCTTCGTTGAGCGCCGGTCTTGACTGATCGAACTGTTTAAATCCAAGCCGAAGGGTAAAGACATCTCGTAAAAAAATAGATATTGGGCAGAAAGTGCCCGTTCTGCGGGTATCGTATACCAGGCGTGATCATCGCCATGCATACTTTTATTTAACGTTTTTATTGTATTGGCTAACGAGGTGACGTGGATGACGGGCTCCTGAGCCTCCAGCCATTGAGTGAATTGGTCAATTTTTGCGAGAAATGCGGGATCCGAGATTGAGTCTGAGTCACTTGTGGCGAGGAAGCTAACGGGGAAAGTACCACCCAGTTTGTCATCGAGCCAGATGGTATCCTTTGCAAAGCTCGAATAGTTCTCAGAGTACATCTGGGTAGGATCATCATCCATGGTATTGAGCGGAATACACAATATCAGTATTAGGGACACCGTCGGAATAACCCAAAACAGTGTGCGAGCGTTACGGATGCTGAATTTGGCGATGCTTTTAGCGAATTTTGTTTGCGCCTGCGTTCTTTTTGGTGCTTTCAGGTTAAAGAAAGAAATTAATGGGGCTAAAAACAGTATAGTGAATATAAATGCGAGGGAGACGCCAATGGCAACGCCGTTACCCACTAGTCGCAAAGGATAGACCTCAGTTAGGTTAAGGCAAAGAAAACCAATGGAAGTGGTCAGTGTTGTCAAAAATAGCGGTTGTAGATTTAAGCTCAGACTTTTAATCATTGATTCTTTGCTGGCATGTCCGTTGCCGACCTGCTGAAAGTAAATGCTGAAGACATGTACGCAATCCGCCAGCGCAAGTGTGGTTATTAGAATGGGTATGGTAATAACCAGTTGATTAAGTACGGCCCCCAGGTGGCCCATACTGCCAAAGGCAGACAGCAGACTCATGAAAACGACAATGACCGTCGCGACTACCGCCGCTAGACTCCGCAATAGAATAAAAACCGAGGCAAATATCAGAAGCAGCATCGTCGGCATTACGATAGGAACCTCTGACTTGATTAACTTGGGGCTCAAGTACTCTATATAGGGTATCCCCACTAGCCGAATATCCAGTTCTGGGTTGCTTAAGCGCATCTCTTCTAAATAGTCTAATAAATACGTGAAAGTCTTAGTTAAGGCCGTTTCCTGGTCAACCAGGGGAGGATCCAAGGTAATGCTGATGATGGTCGTCTTTTTGTCTTTTGAGATAAGCGCACCAAAGATTGCTTTCTCGCCTTCAATTGCTTTAGCTCTTTGCTTTATCAATGTTTCATCGAGGTCGAGGGCATTTTCAATAAGTGGCTCCACCATCACGTCATCATCGACCGATCTGACGTAGGAGTAGTTTGTGATTGAGTCGACTCGTACCGAATGGGGTATAGTCCAAGCCTTCTCAGTGATCCTTTCTAAAACGTCCAGAGTCGAATGAGTAAAAACAGAATCATCCGAGGTATTGACTGCGATCACGACGTTCTCGGTTGGAATAAATGTCTCGTCGATGTGCCTGGCCAGTTGAGCCGTGCTATTGTTTTCGGGAAACATATTTTCAATATCTGGATTAAACGTGAGCCTCGGCAATCCCTGCACACAAATCAAGAGAATGGCCAAGCATCCAATGATTGAAAAAACGCGTTTTTCAATAATCAATTCGGATAGGTAAATTGAATTAAATAATGTGCTCATAGATTATTTTTCCGGGCATAGGAAGAATAAACCATGTTTCTTTAACTTTTGCCAAGTATTGCGTGATCTTTAATCTGGGAGCAGCGGCTGATGAAGTATGGAAAAGAAAGTTTGTGGCTATGTGCAGCAGTTGACTCCTCTGGTAGTTTTGACGGTAGCCACCAGCTAAGGCAAGATCAACGTGCAGCGCAACGCCAGCCGTTGTTGGCAATCGGGTATATTGTTATTTGTTAAAAGAATGTCAGCACGCGCGTTGCTGCAGTCTGTGCCTGAGTTAACTCTAAACGTGAGAAAAGCATATTCTTGCCGAACAGTCAGGTCCTTAAGGCACTTGTCGCTAAAACCGAGGGTTGGAATTTTTGCAAGAGGGTCAACGGAGGAAAAATACAGTCGGCTTGTTGAGTGCCTTTAGGCAGGGTAAAGGGAGGGTGGTGGAATGAACTTATTGAAGTGGCTCGGTGGGTTGATTGGAATCTACGTAATTTTTGTCATCATATTTGAAGCAGGTTATTTGGGAGCGATGCAACCCTCCTTCGAGGAAGGTGGGATTCCAATGTTGCTTCTAACGGTTACTGACGAGCATGGAAATGCGGATACCAAGATGCTGGCCCGATTTGAAACAAAAGGGAAACTCTACGTCTCCGCTCACCATTGGACACGGGGCTGGTATGGGCGGGCAGTCACCAATCCAGATGTTTCCGTTGAAATTGGTGGTGTGAAATCCCAGCGGGTAGCCATACCCGTGACAGGTCAAGAATTCGAGGAGGTCGCCGCGGCATATAAATTACCGATACAGGTCAGGTTCTTGATGGGATTCCCACCACCCAGGAATATTCTGCGGCTTGATCCTGCTGACTGATCTCGAACTGTCTCGCTTGGTTTTAAGTGCAACCTTTGGTTCTGCGAAAACCTAGCTAAGCAGTTAATCTGCTATGAATCTAAAATCCAATCCTAGGGGAAGCTGAGAACGGAGGGAAAGGATAATCGCAGTTGATGGGGTAAAAAAAGCATTTGAGCAGGCTCATCGGGAAAAGAGGATTAGCTCCTAAAAGGGGTAGGATAATGAATCTTAACCAAGAACAAAGGACATTCTGGGACCGTCAGGGATTCCTTCATCTCAAGCAATTCTTCGGTGACGGTCAGCAGCTTAAAGAGTGGGCTTGTGCGTTGCAGGAGTGGCCAGAGGCATCGGGGAAATGGATGAAATACTTTGAGTCGGATCAAGCCAATTTGAACGCGCATAGGCTATGCCGAATTGAAAACTTTCTGGAGTATCACCAGGGCTGGAGACGGATCATCACAGATGTAGGGCTGCTTGGGATACTAGAGCAACTATTTGGCGAGCCGGCCGTGGTTTTTAAGGAAAAACTAAATTTTAAACTTGCTGGCGGCAGTGGCTTTGCCGCCCACCAGGATGCCCCCGCATTCGTCACATTTGGCCAGAAATTTCATATCACCGCCATGATTTCGGTAGACCGCACAACTGAGCGTAACGGTTGCTTGGAGATAGCAGCTGGACGACATTTAGAGGGAGTCATGGAAATGACTGAAGCGCAAGTGCTCACCAAATCGGTGGTTGATGCATTAGAGTGGCAGTCACTCGAAACACAACCCGGTGATCTCGTTTTGTTTGGTTCACATCTACCTCACCGTTCGTCGACCAATCAATGCCTGACCTCGCGTCGAGTCGCTTATGTAACCTACAATGCCTTTTCCGAGGGCTCCTATCGGCAAGCATATTACACCAACAAGCGAGCGGTGTTTCCACCCGAGAATGAGAGAATAGCTGGGCGAGATTACGCCAACTCCCAGCCTTACAATATTGGAAACCCGATCCTTAGATAAGTAAGAGCTGCAGCTTCTTGATTTAGTAGGGATGATCACCTTGGGGTCGATTGTGTTTGCACTCAGTGACTTTCCGGTAGGCCTCTGAGTCATTTCTCTAAGGGCGGCATCGTATAACGGTGGTTATGTGCAAGTGTATTTGAATTTGACAGTGAACCAGGCTGACGCTTTAGATGGGTTGATTGTCGATGCGGCTGATTGATCTTTTTACCTGTCCGCGACTCCAGATACTGCAAACACCGGTTTTCTTCTAGTAAATCGCGCAGGGCAATGCTCTGTACGTTTTGAAGCAACTTTCTTAACCGGTCATAACATTTTACCTGGTACTTGAATGTGGGCTGTTCAAAGCGCTGCTTCGCTAAATCAACGTTCATGTTGTCTGCGCCTTCAAGATAGGCTTTCGCATTGGCTTTCAGAAAGGGTAGGTAATATCGGGCGCTGAACTTCAGCAGTTCGGGGACGGCGGAGCGCATAGCTGTTAGGTCATGCCACTCCCCCTCAATGCCACTGCTGTCTTCCAGTCGACGTACCCAGTCGTAAACGCTGGGTGCAGTGTTACGCATGATCAGCATGGGGGTCTGGTCGCTGGCGAGGGTTTTCAACTGACCGAACAAACCAAAGTCTGCCAGTGAAGGGCGCGTACCCAATATGAACTCATCTCGAGTTGCAAAGGTGTCCAGAATGGCGAGTAATTCATGAAAACTGCTTTCAATGATCGGTTTGTTTTGCTTTGTGCAACCTACCAGAGGCATGCGCTCTACTTGGCGCTGTCGGATAGTTTCTGCCGCCTGTTTTAGATCATCCCCACGTAGCCCCGGTGAGTTGTCGCTGATAATCTGGCGACTGCTGTATAGCTGGTCAATTTCGAGATCCCAACGGTAGTGAAACATCATTTTAGTGACCCATTCATCCGCCATGTCCTCAATCAGGTTGCTGAGGAAAGCCTTCGATGGATCGCCCGGGATAATTGAGCGCCCGCTATGTCTTGCTTCCAGCATAGAAGCAGGCGGGGTTGAATCTACATGCAGACTTTGATCTTCAGGTAGTCGGAGTATGGGAATGACCGGTGGACCATCGTGTTGTATTTTCGAGCGGATGGCGGGCGTAATCTGGACCCAATCAAATGGTAACCGCCGGTAACGCAGAATAGCGCGCATTCCGCAGTTGCCGGCAGTTCAAAAAAATCAATAGTTGATGGCGTGCTTCTTCAATCAGGTTGACTTGAAAAACAGCTGAGGCCGTGATGGTCAGTTTATTATCAGTCGTCGTCTGGTTTAATGGGCCTCACGGGATGGCGCAATCGGTCTGCAGCCAGGCGCGATCGGTTACCGTCTGCCCATGATCCTTAAGATACGCAGGAAGAGATTGATAATGTCCATATACAAAGCCGCTGCGCAATCAATGGCATTGTCCACCGTTTTGGGCACCTGCTGGGCACGTGCCCAGTCCAGCCCGATGTACCCACAAAAGATAATCGCGACAACCCAATCGATGAAATAAAAGTCGGCACCCATGAAAAATAGGGTAAATAGCTCAAAGACGATAACCAGCAGAAGGGTGACCACCAAGGCGCGTTGGATGCTGAAAAAGAAGGCGGGATAGGCTGAGCCTAACAACATCATAGCCAGTGTAATAATCCCGGTTGTTTCTACCGCGGTCAATACCAGTTCTGGATCGTAGGGCGCCACGACAATATTGATAACGCAACCGAATGGAACGACCACCAGGTTGTAGCCGATGAAGCTCACCCAGGGCTTGTCTGATGTATTAAAAAGGAAAATCCCGGCGATACAGCAGACCAAGTAAGCGATGGTGAAAGGCCAGAACCCAATGGCTAGGATTGCTTCCGGTGGGATTGACTGCACCATTTGCCAGTTCATCAAAAATCCCCAGCAGAGCGTCATCCCGATGATAAAATTGAAATAATTCGCGCTGATTTTGTCGGCGTTGGCCTCACGCCGGGCAAAAACCTTTGACCCGGAAAGAAAACCACGTTCATTCTGTGTTGATGACTGCGCCATGGCTCACTCCTCTTGGCAATCCTCTGTTAGGCCCGCAGAGGGCGTTATGGGTTCAGTAGTCTGTAGTGAATAAAGGGCGAGTTGCAGGCGCTCAAACCGCTTCATTGTTAACTCCCTGATTAATGCATTTTCGTATGGAAACAAAAAACACAGTGAAGCCGTGTTTATACTGAATTTCATCGCTGGAAGCCAGAAAATGCAGATAAGCCTGGGCTATCTGCCAAATGGGACCGCCGATTTAATCAAGTGATGGTATGAGCCTGTATCATAGTCTCGTCCAGGCAGTTCAGAATGGGGATGTTTCCATGACGATGGATAAGGGTCCTATTCTCGTCGAAAATGGAAAGTGGCTGCATGTTGATTTA
>CAZGCW010000112.1:7385-12404 GCA_964524295.1 uncultured Pseudomonadales bacterium | reverse complement strand
TTCACAGGCGAGTATATACCCGAGCATCTCATGACCCAGGAATTTCTCAGAGAAGTTAAATCCCTGCTTACCGACACGGGTGTGGTCGTCGCTAACACCTTCTCGACATCAAAACTTTATGACTATGAATCAGTGACTTACGAATCAGTTTTCGGAAACTTTTTTAACTTTAAGCTGCCGATAACGGGAAACAGAGTGATCATAACCGGACCTCAACCACTTCCTTCCAGGCAGACCCTGACACGACGAGCCAAACGGCTGGCAAACCGACTGGCACCCTACTACATCAATATAGAAGACTTCCCAAAGTATATGGCGACGACATCGGACTGGGACTCATCTGTACAACCGATGACCGATCAGTACGCGCCCGCTAATTTACTCAGGTGATAACAGCCAGCAACAGGCTAGCTTGTCTAAGGTGATGTCCAAAAGCGTCAGCCGGACTTGTGCTCTGCCCAGTATCGATCTTTTAACAGGCGTTTATAGAGTTTCCCTGTGGGGTGACGGGGTAATTCCCGTTCAAAATCGATACTCTTCGGGCACTTCAAGTGGGCGATATTTTCCCGGCAGAACTCGATTAATTCTGCTGCCAGTGCCGCTCCCGAACTTTCCCAATCCATAGGCTGCACCACAGCCTTCACTTCTTCACCAAAATCTTCGTTCGGAACGCCAAAGACCGCCACGTCCATGACCTTAGGGTGCGTCACCAGCAGGTTTTCAGTTTCCTGAGGGTAAATATTGACGCCGCCGGAAATAATCATAAAACTCTTACGATCGGTTAGATATAGATAACCTTCCTGATCCATATAGCCAACATCCCCCAGCGTTGACCAGCCTTTATCATGACGCGATTCAGCGGTTTTCTCAGCGTCATTATAGTACTCAAACTCGCCGCCACCCTCGAAGAAGATGGTCCCTGACTCCCCTGGAGGCAACTCATTACCATCATCATCACAGATGTGCATAACTGAAGTTAGGCCTCTGCCTACCGATCCTTTATGGGTGAGCCATTCTTCTGAGGTAATCGCGACAAAACCATTGCCTTCCGAGCCGGCATAATACTCAAATATAATCGGTCCCCACCAGTCAATCATTTGCTCCTTAACCGGCACCGGGCAAGGCGCTGCAGCATGAATGGCGCAGGTCAAACTGGAGCAGTCATACTTCAACCGGGTTGACGGGTCCAGTTTCAGCATACGCACAAACATGGTCGGTACCCACTGACTATGGGAAATTTGATAGTGTTCGATGGTTTTAAGCGCCTGCTCAGCTTCAAAATGTTCCATAATGACGCAGGTGATGCCGCCCAACATGAAAGCAAGGGTGAAGCCCAATGGGGCTGCATGGTAAAGCGGTGCCGGGCTCAGGTAGATACTGTCATCAGAGGCACCATATAACAGTCTAAACATCTCAGAAGGGTCTCCTTCACCCCATGAGCCTTCGGGTAACTGTCTCAAGACGCCTTTGGGCCGCCCTGTTGTACCCGAAGAATACAGCATAGAGGTTCCGATACTCTCATCACTGATGGGCGTAACCGGTTGTGCTTCGAGCGCCGCCTCCAGAGATTCAAAACCCGCGACCAGGCCGTCCAGCATATACGCCTTGTCCAGCACCGGTAATTTACCCAGCAGGCTTTCCACAACACCTTGACGATCTTTGGAGGTTATGAATAGTCGGGCATTACAATCATTGACAATGTATTCGACCTCGTCGGTCTGAAGTCGATAACTGATCGCGGTAAAGTACAATCCCGATCGCTGCGCAGCAACGCAGATTGGCAGAAACAATGGGTGATTTTCAAGCAAGATGGCAATATGGTCACCCCGCCTCAGACCCGCGGCTCTGAACAGATGGGCCAATTGATTTGAACCCTTTTCCAGATCCTGATAGGTAAAAACCTGGCCCGTGGCCGCCATAATATAAGCTGCTTTATCGGCATGTTGCTCTGCTAATGTTGCTAAGTGCATATTTAAGTCTCTCTTTACTTATCTACTCTCTACTCTTTATCACCTAATATCTGCCCAGAAGTGCTTCAAAGGCTTATCAGGCATGACTAAGATGCCTTGGTCTAAGGAAAAACTCAACCAGGAGTCCATTGGCGTAACGCCAAAACAGTGGCACCCGTCATGAGCATGAGTTCGTGGTACCTAAACACTGGTATAACCGCCGTCTATCACAAGCTCTGAACCGGTGACAAAACTGGCCTGGTCGGATAACAGGAAACTAACCCCATTGGCTATATCATCCGGATGCCCCAGGCGGCCGACTGGATGCAATGCCAGCAGCATTTCGTGCAGTTCTTCTTCCGTATCAACCTCTTCCATATTTTCAACGATGTTCCTCACCATGGGCGTCCATATATAACCAGGATGAACTGAATTACAGCGTATCGAATACCCCATCTTACCGCAGTGAACTGCAATTGATTTACTGAGTAGGCGAACACCCCCTTTACTGGCGTTATAGGCCGGGCCAGCACCACCAACCAGGCCCATCACAGAAGAAATATTGACAATCGAGCCGCCGGTTACTTTCATTTCCTGAATCGCCTTCCGACAGCCGAGATGAACAGCATCAAGATTAATACTCATAATCGATTGCCATGCTTCCAAACCGCCCTCTTCTTCCAGGCGGTCACGACCGGCACCGCTGACACCGGCATTATTAACCAGTCCAGTCACAGCGCCAAAGTGCGCTTGAGCCGCAGCAAACACTTCATCCCATTGTTGTTTGGAGGTAACATCCTGCTGCATAGACAAAGCCTGCTGGCCTCGCTGTTGAATAACCTGAGCCGTCTGTTCAACTGCCTCTGCGTCGATATCGGTTACGACGACCCGGGTGCCTGCCCGGGCCAGCACCTCGGCCGTCGCTTCACCGATGCCACTCCCCGCTCCGGTCACAATCGCTACTTTATTATTGGACTCAATCACCTTGACCTCATCGCTAGATTACATTTAACCAGAGTGTCCCAGAAAAAAGTGTGCGGTGTAAATGAAAACCCGCTAACGATTCACTATTGCAAGACTTGACCCCCATTTTCCATCAAAACTCCATTATTCTACAAAAATCACACACAACAACATCTTGTACTTCACGATAGGCTGTAGCACAATATGTGGGCAATGCGATCAGGCTTGGACCGCAACAAAAAATGGCTTTGGCGCCTCACAACGATGACCAAAGACGTGGCTAATCTATCTTCGCAATACCCGGCGAAAGAGCGAATAGAGGGAATCGAGTCTTAACCCGTGCCCCATCAGTCAGTATGCGGCAGGGTGATCTCGTCAATAACCGAGTTTGACAGAAGAGGCTATTTGGGCAACGAATCAAGGCAAGACGGAATGTTAGCAGTAGAAACGCGCAGAAAAACCGAAACCGACTAGTGTGGTCAGTGTAAAACAAGAATAGTAAAACAAGAATAAGGATACCCCAAAAGCCATGGACTCTACCGTACAAAAACCTGACCTGAAGGCAATCCCAGCGAATGTTAATGAAATTAAATTCCAAGCGACCTCTTTGGATATCTGGGAAAACAAATACTGTCTGAAGAGCAAACAGGGAGAACGGATAGATCAGAATATTGACCAAACCTACCAGCGCGTCGCCGAGGCCCTCGTGCAAGTGGAAGGAAAAGAAGATCGACAAACCTGGTATGAGAAATTCCTCTGGGCGCTCCGGCAGGGTGTCATTCCTGCAGGGAGAATCACCTCAAATGCAGGCGCCCAGGAACATAAACCAGCGACCTCAACCATCAACTGCACTGTTTCCGGCATCATCCATGACTCCATGGAAGATATCCTGCAGAAGAACCTCGAAGCCGGCTTAACCTTAAAAGCCGGTTGCGGAATCGGTTATGAATTCTCAACTCTGCGACCCAAGGGCGCTTATGTGTCAGGGGCAGGTGCTTATACATCAGGTCCCTTATCGTTTATGGATATATACGACAAAACCTGCTTTACCGTTTCATCGGCAGGAGGCCGAAGAGGTGCGCAGATGGCTACCTTTGAGATCGGTCATCCCGATGTCACGGACTTTATCAAAGCCAAGCGTGAAGATGGTCGATTACGACAATTCAATCTTTCCCTGCTGATCAGCAAGGAGTTTATGGAAGCGGTTAAAGATAATGCGGATTGGCCACTGTCCTTCCCGCTAACAGAAAAGGAAATCGAATCCGAAAACGTTGATGTCAAGGATCCAGAGAAGGTACTCTGGCGGAATTTTCCAGTCAAAAATCGCTATGCTACCAATGCTGAGGGTCAAGTAGCCTGTCGTATTACCAAAGTCATTAAGGCCAAGCGACTCTGGGATATGATTATGTCTTCAACCTATGATTTCGCAGAACCCGGTTTCATTCTCATCGATAAAGTGAATGAAATGAATAACAACTGGTTTTGTGAGGATATCAGGGCCACCAATCCCTGCGGAGAACAGCCCCTTCCTCCGTACGGCAGTTGCTTACTTGGCTCAGTTAACTTGACACGGTTTGTACAAAAACCCTTTAGCCTGGACGCCCATTTTGACTGGGAAACCTATCGCGAAGCGGTCTCCATATTCACTCGAATGCTCGATAATGTAGTAGAAATCAATGGCTTACCATTATCGGAACAACGCGACGAAATCATCCGGAAACGTCGCCACGGCATGGGTTACCTTGGCTTAGGCTCAACGATCACGATGATGGGAATGAGTTATGGGGATGAAGCGTCGGTTGCGTTCACAGAACAGGTCACCAAAGAACTCGCTCTGGTTGGCTGGCAGACCGGCCTTGAACTGGCTGAGGAAAAAGGGGCCGCACCGGTCATGGAGGAAGTTTTTGAAATTGATGGTGAAATGCTTCGCATCCGACCAGAAATGGAAGCAGATGGATTAAAACTAGGCGACAAGGTTCCCGGCAGGATTTTACACGCTCGATATTCACGTTACATGCAAAAAATCGCCTCAGAAAACCCAGAATTGATTGAGCAACTGGCTGAGAAAGGCTGCCGATTTACCCATCACAGCTCTATTGCCCCAACC
>CAZGCW010000112.1:5905-7349 GCA_964524295.1 uncultured Pseudomonadales bacterium | reverse complement strand
AATAATGCAAGCAATGGAATTGAGCCCAGTTTTGCCCACCACTATTCCAGAAACGTAATTCGGGAAGGAAAGAAGACAAAGGAAAAAGTGGATGTCTTCTCATTCGAATTACTTGCCTACCGTTCTATGGTTAACCCTGAAGCAGCGCCCAATAGCAACGAGGAAGAAAAGCAACTCCCCAGCTATTTTATTACTGCCGATGAAATCACCCCCATACAACACGTCGATATTCAGGCAGCAGCGCAAAAATGGATTGACTCAAGCATTTCCAAGACAGCCAATGTCCCTTCAGACTACCCTTATGAGGAATTCAAGGATATCTATCTCTATGCCTATGAGCAGGGTTTAAAAGGGTGTACCACTTTTCGCTTTAATCCCGAGGCCTTCCAGGGTGTTCTGGTCAAAGAAGAAGATCTGGCTAACACGACCTACCAATTCGAACTCGAAGATGGCGAAATGGTCGAAGTCAAAGGCAATGAAGAAATCGAATATGATGGCGAGTTGCACACGGCGGCAAACCTCTTTGACGCGATGAAAGAGGGTTATTATGGGAAGTTCTGACCGATCAACCTGCGCTTCAAAAACGGCCCAGGCCAACCGTTATCGGCATGACCCGAGTCTACTCAATTGCGAACTTTACCGGCCGTTGCGCATTTTTGCAGCGTTAGAACAATCAGGAGAAGTAACATCAGCATGGCATTGAAAATCTCGAAAAACATTGTTGGTTATTCGATCAAGAAGAAACTGACACCGGTACCGGAAGAGCCCAAGCAGGAAATCATGCATGAAGAAATTCAGCGACCAGACGAGCTGCGTGGGTATACCTACAAGATCAAAACACCACTTTCCGATCATGCGATGTACATTACGATCAATAATATTGTTCTCAACCTTAATACTGAGCATGAGCAGGAGTACCCATTTGAAATATTCATAAACTCGAAAAATATGGATCAGTTTCAGTGGATATTAGCGCTGACTCGAGTGCTGTCATCGGTATTCCGGAAAGGGGGTGATGCAACCTTCCTGGTTGAGGAACTCAAACAGGTATTTGATCCCCAGGGCGGTTACTTTAAAAAAGGCGGACGGTTCATGCCCTCTATGGTTGCAGAAATCGGCGATGTACTTGATCGTCATATGCGTCGGATCGGCCTTATCAAGGATGAAGCCCTATCAGAGGAGCATACAGCCTTGTTAGCTGAAAAGCGCGAAGCTGCCACACAAAAAGCGGCCGAAGAACCTGTCGAAAGCGAAGAATACCCGCCTGGCGCGCAGCTCTGCGCCAAGTGCATGACCACCGCAATGATTCTCATGGATGGCTGCATGACCTGCCTCAGCTGCGGAGACAGTAAATGCGGTTAAAGGGGTTTCCTGAACATCACGGGTCGTTAAAAACGAACAAAACAACGACAAAGAGATAGCGGTAGATGGATATTTATCTGCA
>CAZGCW010000112.1:0-5895 GCA_964524295.1 uncultured Pseudomonadales bacterium | reverse complement strand
CTGATGCGTTTGACCTATACCCCTTGTCACACTATTTATCTGCAACAACTCAACACTGTATTAACTTCGGGTGTACAACGCAGCGATCGAACGGGTGTCGGCACACTCTCCTGCTTTGGCTTGAGTAGCCGTTACGATTTGCGTACCGGATTTCCCGCGGTGACGACCAAAAAACTGGCCTGGAAGGTGATGAGTTCCGAATTGCTTTGGTTTATTTCCGGTTCAAATAATATCCACGATCTAAAGACAATCTACCAGAAGAATAAAATCTGGGATGCAAACTATGAGGATTATCTAAGCCGACTCGGTTTGGAGCGCAATGATGGCGATATGGGTCGTGTCTACGGCAAGCAATGGCGTGCCTGGCAGGCAGGTAACGGGCAGGAGATAGATCAACTCGCCCTGGCCATAGATATGATCAAACATAACCCAACATCACGAAGAATCATCGTCAATTCCTGGAATCCCTCTGAGCTTGACGGCAATAAAGTCGCCCTACCGCCTTGCCATAATTTTTTCCAGTTTTATGTTGCCGATGGCAAGCTTTCGCTGCAGATGTATCAGCGTTCGGCTGATATGTTCCTGGGCGTGCCCTTTAATATCGCTTCTTACTCCCTGTTATTACACCTTGTCGCAAAATTAACCGGACTGCAGGCGTATGAATTTATCCACAATATAGGCGATGCCCACATTTACCTGGATGCAGTCGACGCAGTCAAGCAGCAGTTAGCCAGGAAGCCCCTCCCCTTACCCAGACTGGTCATACAGGATCGTAACCAGAAAAGCATTGATGATTTTCAAATGCAGGATCTTAGGCTCGAGAATTATCAATACCACGATGCCATCTATGCAAAGATGGCTGTTTAAGGCCCGCAGACAAATCAGCTAAGCTCGAGAAAACAACAGCGTGAGGCCCTTCAGCACCGGTCAGCCGGTTGAAGACCGGCATTCCACAGCCAGGGATTAGCGACAAAATACACGCCGGCCCGAAAGGTCTTACTAACTTTTGCGATGACTCTCGAACTGACTTAACTGGTCCTCAGTTGCGACGGCTTGGTGGGCTTTTTTCCAATCACCATAGGGTATTCCATAGATTATTTCCCTGGCTGCTTCATAATCCATGGTAATTCCTTTATCCTCTGCTGCCGAGCGATACCATTTACTGAGACAGTTTCGACAGAAACCGGCTAAATTCATCAGGTCGATATTCTGCACCTGCTTATTTTCATCCAGATGCTTCAACATTCGTCGAAAAGCGGCCGCTTCTATCTCCGTTTTGGTTACTTTATCCATGACAAGGTCTCCTTTAGGCCCTTCACCAGCGAGAGAGTATCACCTAATCATGACAGTATTTAAACCCGGTCAACGATGGATTAGCACTGCAGAGCCTGATTTAGGCCTAGCTGAGATTACCCAGGTCGGCATACGGCAGTTGGAATGTTTTTTTGAAGCCACCGATACCACCAGAACCTACGCCATCGGACAAGCGCCACTGGTTAGAGTCATGTTTTACCCGGGTGACCAGATCACCCTTAGAAACGGTGCTCGTCTGGAGGTCGAGAGGATAACCGAACAGGACGGGTTATTGACCTACCACACGGTGTCAGATGGCCATATGGACAGCATCAAGGAACAGGAACTGGACCCAAATCTTCGGTTCAGCAAGCCACAGGACCGGTTATTCAGTCATCAAATCGACGATCGCCGCTGGTTTAACCTGCGCTACCATAGTCTCATTCAAAAGTCCCTCTGCGCCAGACAGCCATTTAATGGCCTGCTTGGGCCGCGTACAAGTCTTATTCCACATCAGCTGTATATTGCCCACGAGGTGGCGTCACGATATGCCCCGCGCGTCCTGCTTGCTGACGAAGTTGGCCTGGGCAAAACCATAGAAGCCGGGCTGATAATGCATCAGCAACTGCATACCGGCAGAGCCCGGAGAGTACTGATCATCGTTCCGGCAGCGCTCACATTTCAGTGGTTCATCGAAATGATTCGCCGTTTTAACATTCAGTTCAGCATTCTCGACGAAGACCGTTGCCAGCAAATCGTTAATGACAACCGGCCCGAGGATGCTGATGAAGCCGGACCCTACATAAACAATCCCTTTGACGCACAACAATTCGTACTCTGCAACGCCTCACTGTTCGAAGAAAACCCACAACGCTTGCAAGAAGCCAGCAACAGCCAATGGGACCTACTCATTGTCGATGAAGCACACCATCTTCACTGGACAGAAGATCATGCCAGCGAGGCTTACCAGGCAGTTGAAACGATCGCCCGGGCAGCAAAAGGACTGCTGCTACTCACGGCAACACCGGAACAATTTGGCATGCAGGGCCACTTTGCGAGACTCCGATTACTCGATCCGCATCGATACCAAAACTACCAGGATTTTAAATCAGAACAGGAAAAATTCACTGACACTGCGGCGCTGGTTGACCAACTTGAGAATCCTGATCCGCGAGCAGCAGCGCAGGCTCGGCAGAAAATCATTCAAACCCTGGGAAGAGCTGAGGGCCTCGATGATGATACATTAGTTCGCCGAGTGTTGGATCAGCATGGCACAGGTCGAGTGTTATTTAGGAATGTCCGTAACACAATAAGCGGGTTCCCGGCACGCAAACTCCACACCTATGCTCTCGACGCCTTCCCGGAGCGGTTAACACGGCCAGAAAAAGCAAGTCCGGATGGACCTATTCCCAACGGCCCTGGACCAGACAAGATATCGGGTAGAGAGCCGCGCACAGCCTGGCTATTGAAGCGATTACAGCATCACCCGGAAAAACACCTGGTCATCTGTTCACATCAGGAAACAGCCGTGGAACTCAATCAGTACCTGAGCCGTCAGGGTGGAATTCGTTCGACCTGCTTTCACGAAGGCCTGGATCTGATAGTCAGAGACCGCGCCGCTAATTACTTTTCCGATTCAGAACGAGGCGCCCAGGTCATGGTCTGCTCCGAGATTGGCTCAGAGGGTAGAAATTTTCAGTTTGCCAGTCACTTGGTTATGTTCGACCTACCGATGGGGGCAGACCTGGTCGAACAACGAATCGGTCGGCTTGACAGAATTGGTCAACAAAACGATGTGCATATTCATATCCCGCTTATAGCCGAGTCATTCATGGCCAGATTACACCAGTGGTATCATGAAGGTTTCGACTTATTCTCACAACCAAACCCGGCAGCACAGGGCCTGTTTGAAGATTACCTCGAGCGCTTTCTTCAGACCGACGACCAACATCTGCCCGGACTAGTTGATTCCTGTAAGAAGGCCAGCCAACAGCGCCTGATTGAACTGTCCCAGGGTCGGAACAAATTGTTGGAAAGATCCTCTTACAACCCCACTCGCGCTGCGACGATCGTTACCGGCATTAAACACACCGAAAACGACCCTGGCCTACAGGCCTACCTGGACCAGTCCTTTGAATTATTTGGCCTTGCATACGAAGATCTGGGTCACCACGTCTTACTGGTCAAACCCACCAGCGACGTTAACAGGGATCCTGGTCTCAGTGCCGAAGTTCATGGGCACTATACTTATCCAGATCTTCCAGAAGAGGGCCTACGCTATACCACGGATCGAAACAGTGCTTTATCGCGTGAGGATGTCGCTTTTCTTACCTGGGAACACCCTTTGGTTGAACAGGCGATTGACAAGGTGCTATCGGAAACGACCGGAAACAGCAGTGTTGTCGTGGTCAAAAATCCGGATATGCCAGTAGGAACCCTGCTACTGGAAATCATCCACAGTATCGAATGCCTGGCTCCGGGATATCTAGAGCTCAACCCATTCATGGCCACGAATATCGTTCGTACACTGATCTCACCTAATCTGCAGGAACTCAGTGACCAGTTACCTTTCGATGACTACCCTCAGGCAATTGACCTGCCCAGTGAAACCATTTTTAAAATCATAGACTCCCAGAAAAAACCCCTCGAGCAAATGCTTCAATCCGGCCAACAGATCGCAGACAAGCGCCTGCTGACCGTCATTGAGACGGGCCTTACTGAATATACGACATCAAGACAGGAAGAACTCGACCGATTATCCGCTTTGGCCGAACTAAACCCTGCGGTCCGTCAGGAAGAAATCAAAGCGCTGGAAGACGAATTACAACAGGGCCGAGATTATATAAGAAAATCAAAAGCACGACTGGAGGCCCTCAGGGTCATCATCATTGCCTAAATTAGGTTTAGAACCAGAACAAAACAAGCCCGGCGCCAGTTGGCCACCCCTGAGCACCGCCCAACGACGGGTCGCACCCAATTGCTGACTTGCTTCGTGTCGTCTGCTGAGGGCGTAGTCTAGGCAAACAAATAAGTAGCCAAGTGATTGTTGCCTCATAAGTACGTTTGCCTAGCGCCTCAGCTTCAGTACAATAGCCAGCGATAATAGAGTAAGGAATCAGACCTATGTCGGGAATTGTCATCATCGGTGCAGGACAAGCAGCCGGGCAGGCAGCCGCCAGCTTGCGGCAGGAAGGCTATGAAGGCGCCATTACCATCTTTGGTGACGAGCTATTTGCTCCCTACCAAAGACCCCCGTTATCAAAACAATACCTATCCGGCGAACTCAGTATTGATCGCGTCTACATCCGACCCATCAAATTTTATGAAGACCGCAACATTGACCTGCAGTGCGGTGTCCGCGTTGTCGCCATAGACAGACAAGCCAAGACGATCAGCACGGATAATGGCCAGACTGTTCCGTACTATAAACTTCTGATTTGCACAGGCAGCCGGCCCAGGCAGCTTGATATCCCGGGCAGTAACCTGCCAGGCATCCATTATTTACGGCAGCTCGATGAGGTCGACCGCATCCGCGAGGACATGAAAGAGGCCCAAAGCATTTGTATCGTCGGCGGTGGGTATATCGGTCTGGAAGTTGCCGCAGTCGCTGTCTCTGCGGGACTGACCGTGAATATCCTTGAGATGGAATCAAGAATCCTTCAACGCGTAACCAATGCAGAGATGAGTGCTTTCTACCATCGATTACATACCAGCCGGGGCGTCAAACTACATACCAATACAACTTGTACTGGTTTTGCTGGAGACGCGCGCATTCAATCCGTTCTTTGCGGAGATCACACCATCGCCGCTGATATGGTTATTGTCGGTATCGGCATACTGCCCAATACAGAACTGGCTGAACAAGCCGGGTTGCAATGCGGCAATGGTATCCTTGTTGATGATCATTGCAGAACAAGCGACCCAGACATATTTTCCGCCGGCGACTGTACTAACCACCCGAACCCTATTTTAGCACGCAGGCTACGGCTTGAATCCGTTCCCAATGCGATGGAACAGGCGCGCACAGCAGCAGCGAACATGCTTGGCGGCGACAAAACCTATGCCTCAGTCCCCTGGTTCTGGTCAGACCAGTACGAATTAAAGCTGCAAATGGTCGGATTCTCTGCTGATGGTGAAACTGCAGTCATCAGGGGCAATCCAGAAGAATTACATTTTGCCACCTTCTATCTGGCACAAGGTAAAGTCGTCGCGGTTGACGCTGTCAATAGTCCGAAGGAGTTTATGGTAGCCAAACGGTTATACGGCCTTGAGGTTAATGCCGAGGCCCTGGCCGATACAGAAATAGACCTGAAATCGCTGCTCTCGTAACCGGTTTTTGGTCATTTATTTACACTACCTGGCCTTCACTATGAAAGTGTAAGAAACCTAATCACCGATATAGTTTTACACCATTGGATTCTGTATACTGCCTTTCAAATTAGGTGTATGACCGCTAGGAAGTCGAGTAAAAAGCAGCCGGCCCCAGCAACAGGCAACCCACCTTATAGTCCAGCGTAACAAGGCCGTCAAAGGGAGAACCGCATGCCTCGCGTTAAATATGTTGAACACAATGGTACTGAACACGACGTCGAAGGAACTATC
>CAZGCW010000111.1:522-12440 GCA_964524295.1 uncultured Pseudomonadales bacterium | reverse complement strand
ATGCCAACCGCACGGTTCTTGGTCTCGGGGTCGTCGCTGATGGAGATATCATGGGTCTGTCACCCAACAATTCTGACGACCCAAACAATTGGAACCATACCTGAGTCGTTAAAACAGTCAAAACCCTTGACGTCTTATCATGCCAAGGCAAGTCACTGGCTATTATCAAGACCTGAGCGAACCCGGCCAGACCCTCCCATCAGTATGCAGAGTCAGCAAACTAAACGCGTGCCCTCAGGATTTAGTCTGGTCCAATATAACCACGCAGCGTTAGCATTTAACCCGTTCCATTGTTGGATCATAGAGCGGCTTCAACGATGCCCGTGCTTTGAATCGCTGACCGGCTATTTCAATCTCCCAGTGACCTGAATTAATGATCTTTACCGTCAGTGGCGCTTGCGTACGAGCAAATCCAATACCGACTGCGCCACCGAGCGTATGACCGTATGCACCCACCTGGAGGTAGCCGACCTCATAACCCTCTAGATAAATCAGTTCGTTTCCATACAACAGAGGCGCCGGATCCTGTAATAGAAACTGCAGCATTCGACAGTGAGGCACACCACGATCTTTAATTGCCGCCAGTGCTTCTCGGCCGATAAATCCACCCGCTTTATCCAGCTTCACCGCAAAGCCTAACCCTGCCTCAATGGGGTTATCGGTATTGTCGACATCCACTCCAAAGTCTCGATAGGCTTTTTCCAACCGCAAGGAGCTCAGCGTCTGCATGCCCGCGTGACGCAGTCCGAACAGCTTACCCGCCTCAACCAGCTGATCATAAACCTGAATGGCATTAATCGTCGGCACATGAAGTTCCCAGCCCAATTCACCTACATAAGTTACCCGGATCGCCAAAACAGACGCATAGCCAATATCAATTTCTTTTGCCGTGAGGTAGGGAAAGGCTTCATTGCTCATATCAGAATAACTGACCTTCTGCATCAGCCCTCTCGCCTTGGGGCCATGGATGTTAATCTGCACCGTCGCTGCGGTCGCATCAAAAATAGTTATAAACTCACCCGGCTTGATATGTCGCCTCAAGCGCATCTGAGTATGTCCGTGCGCATTTTCTCCGCAGATCACCAGAAACTCATCCGATGCCAGCCGAGTAACCGTCAGGTCCCCCTCGAACCCCCCTGCTTCATTTACCCATTGCGTGTAAACAATTCTTCCGGGTTCAACGTCAACCTGGTTACAACTGAGCCGGCTGAGCAGCGCACAGGCATCTCGACCCTGTACCCTAAATTTAGACATGAATGACATATCCATCAGGACAACATGCTCCCTGGCAGCCCGATGTTCTTCAGCATGCCAGGCCCACCAATTTTGCCGGAACCAACTGTACTTCTCGATTCTGGCCTGCGCTGGTGACGGTGCAAACCAGTCCGTCATTTCCCAACCGTGACCTTCCGTAAAAAACGCACCGGCGGCAACCAAACGATCATGAAGCACTGATCTCTTCACATTTCGAGCACTTTGAGGCGCATCATTGTGATAGTGCTGACCAAACAAGCGGCCTAACAATTCCGGTGTCCTATCTCGACGGAAGGCGGGCGTCGCTTCAGATTGGGTGAATCGATTGACATTGATCGCGGTCACGTCAACCGGTGGCAATCCATCCACTATCCATTGCGCCAGAACGTGACCCACGCCCGCGCCGTTTAAAATTCCAAGGGAATTCAAACCAGCAGCAGCAAAACAATGGCGAATTTCCGGAGTCTCCCCAACCAAAGGTGCCAGGTCCGGCGTAAAACTCTCGGGACCGCAGAAGAACTTCCTTACGCCAGAATTGACCGTAGAAGGGACCCGGCTGAACGCCTTTTCAAGGTGCGGCGCCATCCTATCCCAATCAGGTGTTATTTCACCAAAGGAAAACGAGTCAGGGATGCGATTCAAGTTCCAGGTGGCTGCATCAGGCTCAAACAACCCCAGCATCAGGCCACCCACCTCTTCTCGATAATAGGTATAAGTTGACGGGTCCTCAAGAACGGGAAGGTCTCGGGAAAGTCCGTCAATCGTCTCTGTGATCAGGTAATAGTGTTCAGCCGCCTGCAGGGGCAGATTAATACCTGCTGATGCACCTAATTGACGGGACCACATACCCGCACAGATAACCACATTTTCAGCCGTAATTATTTCACCTGTGGCCAGGCGAACCCCGGTAGCGAAACCATTCTTGGTCATGATCTCAACTACTGTGACACCTTCAAAGAACTGAGCCCCGCCCATGCGAGCACCCTTAGCTAACGACATAGTCACATCAACGGGGTTTGCGCGGCCGTCCTCAGGAATGTAAAACGCCGCTAAGACATTACTGAAATCACCAATCGGAAATAATGTCTGCGCCTGCTGGGTAGAAATTTCGTGCATATTGATACCATGCCGACGCATGAAGGGAGCCAGTCGTCGCATCTCATGCAATCGCTCTTCATTGCTGGCAATCTGCAAATAGCCTACCTCCCGAAAGCCCGTTGATACACCCGTTTCCTGCTCCAGATTGGCATATAGCTTACGACCATGGGTATAGATTTCACACTCTGATTCTGATTTCAGCAGACCCGCTACAATCAGTCCGGCTGCATGCCAGGTCGTCCCGGAGGTCAACTGCCCCTGCTCTAAAACAACGACCTCTTTCATACCGAGTTTGGTCAGATGGTAGGCCGTATTGCAGCCGATTGAACCACCACCAATAATCACGGTCTGGGCCTGACTGGGAAGTTCCGTTGCCATGTTCGCTCACCCCTGTCTATCGCTCGGGAAATTTCCCTTTAGCTTAGCTCAATGTTAATTCTAGTCACTAATGTAACCCATGTTTTGCTTCATTCGTCTTGAACACGTTGCCATTTCCTCTGCTCAAAATAGGCAGAGGCCTTCGTCACGTCGACGCAAAACAAAAATGGATCGAACCCGTCAACCCTAATCGAACCATCTTTATTAAAGCCAGTGTTAAAACGATCACCAATGGTTACGGTCACAAGAAGTGGCGTTGGAAGATCGCATACCATCCGCGCCGATTATCCAAAAGGGCGTTAACTAAGCCGCCGCTATCCTAATTGAACCCCGGTTTGCTTAAAAACGCTCTGCCTGAACATCATCAATCAAGGATATTGTTTCGCGCCGCATCTAAACGGAACTCGGCGAGCATCTCGCCGAGCACAGCCGGCCTTGCGGTAGCCAGGTCATGACGTTCATAGGGATCTGTCGCAAGGTCGTACAGCTCCCAGTCGGCATCGAGTTCTTTGAGGAGCTTCCAATGACCCCGCTGCATAAAATGCTTTCCTGCAGCCGATAGCGTTATCGCTTCATCGTCAGGATGTACGGAAGAAACATCGCCCCGTAGGATGCCAGCAAATGATTTCCCCCGTACCGGCATGATATCCCGATTCCTAAAATTCGGAGCAGGATGGTCAATCCCGGCCAATTCAAGCAGGCTAGGGAGGACATCCATATTATTGAGGTAGTGCCTGTACACAGAGGCTGGGCGCTCAATTTTAGTCCAGTTAGCAAAAGCTGCTACGCGCACGCCACCTTCATAAACCGTCCCCTTTCCATCCCGAAATGGAGCATTAACCGCATCAGCCCAACCTTGCCCCATGTTTGCCCAGGAACTACCCCTACCCAGGTTGTCAGGCCGATTGTCAAAAGACCGACCATTAAGATAGCTGGGTGGGCCACCGAATACCGGGCCACCCTGAGCACCATTGTCATTGATGACCAGGATCAGCGTGTTTTCAAGTGCACCCAGGGACCGCAGGTGATTCAGCAGTCGGCCAACTTCCTCATCGAGGTGAGCAATCATGGCAGCATAAATCTGCATGACTTTAATTTGCAGCGCTTGTTCCTCACCGTCAAGACTGTCCCAGGGGATTGCCTTGGATGGGTAAGCCTCGCTGTCAACACCTTCAGGCAGAACGCCGGCCAGTGCTGCTCCGGCAAGGCGCTGGCCTCGCAATTGATCATAACCGCCTTCATAGCCGGCCTGATCGAAAGGCTTCATACTGGGCGGCATGTGTAACGGCCAGTGTGGTGCAGTAGGTGCAAACAAGGCAAAAAAGGGTTGCTCACTTTCTCGATCTTCCTCAAAGAAGGAAATCAGTTGATCTGTGAACAGTGTGGTCGAGTAGATGGGATCCTCGGATTCAGTGACTGCTTTCCCGTTATAGGTGTACCGAGACCGGTGAAACAGGGCTTGGAAGTGGCCTCCACCGCTGGGAACCAGAGCAAATGCCTTGCCAAAACCGCGTTCGGTCGGGTCCAGCGCCTGCGGCCCGCCGAGGCCCCACTTACCGGCAAGATAGGTGCGGTAACCGGCATCGGCCAAAATCTCAGGAAGGGTTGCGACCCGATCGACAAGGTATCGATCATAGTTTTTCTCTCCGCGAAAACGTTCAATATCTCGTTGTGTGCCTAGCCCGGCTTCGTGATTGCCAGTGCCGGACATCAACATAGCCCTTGATGGCGCACAGCTGAGATGTCCATGGAAATTGGTAAACCGAATCCCATTTAATGCCAAAGTGTCCAGGTTAGGCGTTTTCATATCACGCCCGCCAAATGCACCTAAGTCCGTAAAACCCATGTCATCGGTCATAATAACGAGGAAGTTCGGCCGGTCAGCCGCGGTATTGAGCCGTTCTGCAGGTTCATTCTGACTGCACGCTGCCAGCCCGAACAGCAATAGCAAACCCCCAGAAAATTTCACCAGAGCATTAAAGAGCATCAGGCCTTTCCTGCAACGGACACCACTGTACCCGCTTAGCTGTACAAATCTGCTGCCATTTCATGTCAGACACTTTATACACTCCAAATTCCAGGTGCACCTACCAGTAGAATGTCGGTCTCTGTATCAACTCAGCGGAGACCTGAAGCCAAACGGAAGGACAATTCGACAACTGCTCGACCTGAGCTACCCCAGGACCAAATCCTGTCTGGGATAACAAACCCCATAGTAATCAGATTGGCTACAACACAAACCCATCATCACTTCCTAAAACAAAAGATTCGGCAGATACGTTGCGATCTCAGGAAAGATGGCAATGATGATCATGCCCAAGAGCATAATGAACCAATAGGGCGCAGAGTATCTAAAAATTCGCATGACTGAAATACCATCATCTAAATCCTCAGCCCGAATTGCGGCCTTCACGGTATACACCAATAAGCCAAAGGGTGGTGTCAGCAAACCGGCTTCGATGGCAATGATACCCATGATGGCAAAAGCGATTGGGTCATAACCCAGGCTGACGGCAATCGGTTCGAAAATGGTAACGGTCAGGAGCATGATTGAAATCGAATCAATCACCATACCCAGAAGAAACCAGATCCCGACCATGAGCGCTAGTATCATCCATGGCAACAGGTCCGCGTCCAGAAACAGACCCTGGATTGCACTTGATACGCCGGTCATCGCCAGGGTTCGAGAATACAGTGAGGCGGCGACCAATAGCAGTAGAATCGGCGCCGATGTACGCCCAACCGAAAGAATGGAATCAATCACACCTCTGTAACGCATGCCCTTGGCGATGGCCATCACCAGTCCGATGAACGCTCCCACTCCAGCACCTTCGGTAGGGGTAAATACACCAAACCAGATTCCGCCCAACACGGCCAGTACAACCAGAACAATACCCAGCCCACTGATCCAGACCTGGATTGCTTGCACCTCCGAACCCGCCATGTCCGGCAAGACCAAAGCTAAGTCCCTATCCTTATCCTCGCCTACCAAATCTGGTCTGAGTAGCGCCATGGCCAACACGTAAACGATAAATAAACTCAGTAGCAGCAGACCGGGTAACACCCCAGCCAAAAAAATCTGGCCTATTGATTGCTCGGTTAACAACCCCCAGACGATCATCATCACACTGGGTGGAATCAGCATGCCCAGACAGCTCGACCCGGCTATGGAACCCAGGGCAAACCCTGGGTCATAACCAAACCGCTTCATCTCGGGATAAGCAATCCGCGAAAATGCGGCGGCTGAGGCAATGCTGACCCCGGTAACAAAAGAGAAAATGGCATTACCCAATAAGGTCGCCAGAGCGAGCCGCCCAGGAATCCGCTTAAGGCCCTTTTGGATGGCACGGTATACATCTGTCACCGCCCCGGATTTGCCGATAAATTCACCCATCAGCATAAACAGCGGAATCACTGCAAATTCGTAAGAACGCAGCGATTCATAAGCGGTACTGGCCAGCATTTTGAGAACGATGTCGAAATTGCCACCCGTCACTAGATAGATACCCAGCGCACTGGTGGAACCCAAAGCCACAGCAATATGCACGCCCAGCGCCACCATCAGCAACAGGCTGATAATCAGGACCGTTGCTATATCCGCTTCGAACATCAGCCTTTCACCAATGGGGTCAAACAGCACAGTATCCTGATTAATCTATGCATCATTCTGCTCAGGCTGGAAAATATCCAGGTAAATCATGATGAAGTAATTAAAACAGGCAACGGCACTGCCAAAAAGAATAAGGAAGCGGGTTGGCCAGGTGGGGACACGAAGCGCCCCTTCGCCCTCATATTCGCCGGCCACCCAAGCATGCTCAGCCATATCCCAGCCGCCGACCAGGATCATCAAAAAGAACCCTGCGCCCAGGCAATGGCCCAGCGCCAGGGCACAGCGCTGCAGCCAATTAGGGAATGACTGCACCAGAAATTCCGCGCGTAACATCGAGCGACTACGTACGGCGTATCCCGCCTGCAGAAACACGATCATAACAATTGAATTCATCACGACTTCTCGCACCCCGTAGACAGGCGAGTCGAAAACGTTACGGCCGACGATATCGGCAACAATAAAAAACGTCAGCATAAATGCCCAGGCGGCGGCAACCACCATCAGCAATCTGGATAATCGATCACTCAAAATGACGATAGACATGGGTTAACCCTCTCCCGAATCACGTGTCGATGTGTTCGAATTTAATGACTAGTTGCATGGAAACATACCTGCTTTCATTCAAGCTCGTAGCGCACCGGCCAGATATGACCATGATCCTCAGCAGCTTTTAAGGTGGTCTCCAGCACCAATTTAGCCGGCAGTCCCTTGGCCTCGAGCTCCGAGACCATCTCACCAGGCCACTCGCGCAACGCATCTGCCCATTCCAGCTTAACCTCCGGACTCACCTGTTTGACGGTGATCAGTTCTTCCAGCGTACTAACATCCCTGCCATACCTCTCCAGATTGTGTTGGCCAGTTAATTCTTCGAAGTCAGCAGCAACTTCGAGCATAATTTCCTGGACTTCAGTGGGTAGCCTATTCCAGGTGTTCAGGTTGATGGTCAGGCCATGCCAGGTAATCGAACCAAATCCAACCATCGTATAATAAGGACCGACTTCATGAAGTTTGAGTTGGACCCAGGCACTGGGAAACATAATCCAGCCCTCATAAACATGGGTGCGTATACCAGTATAGGCTTCAGGCAGGGAACCCTGCACAGGAATCGCGTCGGCATATCGAAGCCAGTTCAAGTTAAGCCCGGCTCCTGAAATCTTCACACCTTGCAAATCACTCACCGTGTTCCAATCAAAAGAAGTGCCCAGGTTGTAACCCGCGTCTGCAATTCGCGATAGTAATTTCTGATTAAACTGATCTTCAAAAGCCTGGGTCAGAAAGGGAACCCTATCATAGACATCCTGGGCCACTTTCAGGCTGACAGTCGGGTCCATGGAGCCAAATGGCAGCATGGCCTGGAACGCATGCAGTGGCAGATTTGAAGGCTCAAAACAGTAGCAAAACCCACCGATATCTACGATGCCATTCTGAACCCCCTCAAGCGTCTCAGCCACCTTGACAATGGAGCCGCCATATCCCTCTATAAAACGCACGGTATGCTCAGTACGTTCTTCAACTCTTCGTTTTAATTCCGGTTGAAAAAACTCCTTCATCAGTGCCACATACACCACCCCCGGTGGATGACCACTGGCTATCCTCAACATAATGCGGTCAGCTTGAACCAGACTGCTCAAAGACATCAGCAGCAAGACTTGGAGAGTAAGGGCCGTTGCGCGGCACCCATTCTTAATCGTCGGAAATTTCATAGAGAGGTCTGTCCGTGCCATAAAATTCTGGAGGAGTATAAACCAAGAATGGCAAATCAAGGGAATTCTGGTTAACAGCGAGCCTGACTTCCATACAGATTGGTCTAAGACAGTGGCTTGAAATAACCAGCAACAACCATCAGGTTAGGCTCAAGTAGTCACTTCTGTTTCTGTACCATCGGTACAAACTGGGAACCGCCATAGGTCTGTTCGGTGGGTAAAATTTCCATTTGACTTACATTGACTCGCCATGGCGCTGTAACGCAGTAGACAATGGCATCGGCGATATCGTCCGCTACTAGATCCTCGCAATGATTATCGACGGTTTTTTTTCGTTGAGCATCATCGTCAATCGCCACATCATAAAATTCTGAGATAACCCGCCCGGGATTTATTTCAGTAACTCGGATTCCCGTACCTTGAAGCTCCATACGCAGATCACGACTTAACTTATGTATGGCACCCTTCGTCGCGCCATACAGCGCCGCAGGCAATGGATATAGCGCCGTAACTGAACTCATATTAACGATATGGCCCAACCCTCGCTCGATCATGCCAGGCAAAACTGCCTTAATCATCAGGATGGCGGAGGTCACATTGGTATCCACCGTCATCTCGATATCTTCAACTTCAGCATCCCAAACTCCACCGAGTGCCCGCCCGAGCCCGGCATTGTTAATCAATATATCAAACTCACTCTTCTCACCCAGCTCTTGAACAGCGTGACGATCCCGCACATCCAATTCAACCGGAATACAGCCGGTCTCTCCCGCCAGCTTCTGGAGCCTTTCTACGCGCCGAGCCGCTGCATAAACCGTCATGCCCTGGGCCCGTAGCGCGCGTGCGGTCGCCTCGCCGATACCACTGGATGCCCCAGTTACCAATACTCTTTTACTCATGGCCGAATCTCCCTGATGCCATCTTGTTACTCCCGGGTATTGTGTGTATTTTCGCAGTCGAGCCAAAACCGAATTTCAAAAAACCCGACCCGAATAGCGCATCGAGCAAGCCTAGGTGTCCATTTAATCAAATAAAAAGGTCTGCTCAATTGATCTGTCGGTTAGCCTGCCTAAGCTGAAACAGCCCGACCTTGACATTGCTGCACCACCAAAGTGAAGTGCCTAGTCCGCTCTCAATCCGGATACTCTACCTAATTTCAGCCGCATTCTAGCAAGGAAGCAGAAACGCTTTCCAGCATCGGCCCAAAGAATGGACAACAGCGATGTTTGAAAACGTGTTTAGATCCGCCGCGAATCATAGGCCCAATGCAACAGTGCCTGACGCTGTTTCCTTCTACAACTGAAATCAAAGGGTTCACAGTATTTCCTGATAGCGCCAGCATGTCGCCTAAACGCATACCAACGATTGATCTGTCGTAGATCCTCTGCTTCAGTTCGACGACCCATATAATATCGGCAATACCATTGAAACCATCCTCGGGGGTCCTGTGGGTTTATCCAGCCTTTCCTCACCCACTCAGCAAGCGGTTGTGATGCATCGATAGAAAAATAATTAAGCCTAATATCTTTACCCGCCGAACTCAGCCTGGCCTCGGTAAACCAATCATCGGGGAATTCCTGCGTACAATCTGTTAAATACTTCCCACCAAATACACCGAGAGTCAACATTTGTTTGGGCGTAAGTTCAGGCTGAAATTTCGGGTGGAAGTTTGTCCCCGGTAACGCTTCCAACTCATAAACATAGTCGCGCTGCATCCGGTCATTGACTACAATTGTGTTCATTCCTTGGTACCACTATCCCTCTACTATCGAAACAAAAATCGGTCTGTTTGCTGCCACAGGAGGAGGAGGACACTTACTTTGATAAGCTCCTCTGCCTAAACCACTCAACTAGCTATTCTTAAACCCAAACCTGATTCAACCCTTTAACTCACGAACGACTCAGAAAAGCGATCATTCCTAATACCCACTATCATCAATCATCGGGTAAGCCCGAGCCTGTCACCGAAAAATACACTCGAACATGGATGCCGGGATTATGGCTCCCCCAGAATAGGCCAGGGTCCTACCATAGAGCTACTGGATTAATAATCATTTGTACCGCACCCTTTAAGCGCGCCTGCCCGAGCACGAACATAAATTCATTGACTTCCTCGCTCGCTAGACGGCCGGTATTCATGGTTTCAAGAATGAATATCCCGTTTTCCTTGAGCAAGGTGATGTGTTCATAAAAAACCTTATCCCCCTCCTGCGGAGGCACTGCGCCCAGCCCCCAGGTATCGGCACCCACAGCCATGGGGTTCAACGATGCCAAATAAACGGCGGCTTCATTGGATATACCAGGAATAGTGCTGACCCACAGATCTGGATCACTTTTTAACTTGGCATCAGTCCAACCGGTATAAAACAGAATCACGTCACCCTGGCGAAATTCAACGCCTTGAAGCTTCGCTGCCTGCTTTATATCCACCGAGCTGATCGGCTGCCCAGCAGACATTGAATCGACACCATAATACTGGGCCATATTTAACAGAACACCCCGACCCACGAGCGGTGGCACTTTTTCAATACCCAACTTGGTCAATCCGCTGATGTCGGAAAAGTCCTTACCCTGATTGCAGTTATAAAACTGACCTGATTCTCCCATATGACCAAGGCCATCGAGCTGAGGCCCTGAACCTAACCACATTTGCAGGACATCATCGTTATAATTGGATTCCCAGCCATATATCTCGGCTCCATCCAAACCAAACTGCTGACCCGGTTGTACCACCTGCAGTCGGGTATAACGTGGCGGGAAAGCTGGCATCCCTGGCTCAATGACAATACCCAGGGGGTGGGTGTTGCCCTGCTTGATTAATTTGCTGGCCAAAATTACCTGGTCCTGGGTAACGTAGTTTGCAGCGCCTATTTCATCATTTGCACCCCACTTGGAAGGCATACAGGGTTGATCCGACCAGGCATTAAATGAAAGAACCAAACCTAAAAAGGCGGGTATTTTTAATAGGCACAGTGGGTTTCTCATCATGCTCTCCTCTGGGGTTGAATGGCTCATATCAAAAAAATTGAAGTTAGTGCAGCTTCCGTATTTGGTAGTTGAGGTGAAAAGTGCTAAAAAATCAAGCATGGCGTGCCTCGACCTGACCGATAAGCAATATCAACCTTCTGACTGGAGCACTTATGTACGATGTAAAAGACCCGATCACTTCAATTGATCAAATCAGGGATCTCATCGGTGAGGTTTACTATACTCAGGATACCAAGTGTATCGATCATATCGATGCGCATTGTCGCGCCTGGATTGAACGTTCACCCTTTTTAATCATCTCAACCGTCAGTCAATCGGGACTGATTGACGTCGCTCCCAAGGGCGATCCTGCTGGTTCCTGGCAGGTAATTGATCAGCATACCATTGCTATCCCGGATCGCCCTGGTAATAACCGCGCCGATACCTTCCAAAATATCCTGGATAATCCTCGGGCTGGCCTGATGTTCATCATCCCTAATCGCCGGGAGGTTGTCCGCGTCAGCGGCGGTGCAAGCCTGACTCAGGAACCCGCTTTACTTCAAAGCATGGCAGTGAATGACAAAACGCCCAGCATTGCGATTATTGTTCATGTCGAAGAGGCCATGTTCCATTGCGGTAAAGCCATTGTGCGATCAAACCTCTGGCAACCAGACCACTGGGGGTCTATCGATGGACTGCCAACCTATGGTCAAGCGCTGGTAGATCATGGCAAGCTAAGCATCGCAGTCGACGAACTTGATCAGGGACTTAAAGAGCACGAGGAAACCACACTCTACTGACCGATTGGACGCGGCCACACTGGCCCTGTCGTTAAAGCCATACCCAAAAAAAGTGACAGCCCAGCAAGCCCAGAGCAGAATTATGCAGACAATGCACTTACATTGTTT
>CAZGCW010000111.1:0-512 GCA_964524295.1 uncultured Pseudomonadales bacterium | reverse complement strand
GCAGTCGTAATTATCCTGATTATCGTTGCTGAAATAGCCTCAGAGTCGACACCAAAACCACTTTCTGGGTTAGGCTCTGCAAGAAACTTTCAAGAGCCTGGACGGCCAGCCCCGGCATTGGACTGGTCGTGATTTTCTGGACTAAGTGTGAATGGATGAGAACAGATCAACTATTGAACATCAAGGAGTGTTAATAGGAAATTAACTCATGCATCAGATAAGTAAACGAGTGAAGGATAATATTCCGACGGTGGTTCTGACGATGCTGGGTATCATCCAGGCATTTGCACTGGAGCTGCTCGGGAACTATGTCAGCGGTACAGGCTGCTTTATAGTATGACCTGGCAAGCGTTTATGTTATGGACTCAGGTGGTTATCATACTCGTGGGCATCATCGCAATCTGGCTCGTCTATGCCTGTAATGTCTCTCGCTTTGTATGGGTGCCCTCTATCCAGGAATTTGTACTGCCCTTTTGGGTTGGACTCATGCAATTTATGCTCATCCAACTTCT
>CAZGCW010000110.1:0-12466 GCA_964524295.1 uncultured Pseudomonadales bacterium | reverse complement strand
TGCGCGAATGGACGCAGTGAGCGGATCAACATCAATCGTTTGATATTTCAAAACGCCTCCTTCCAGCAGAAATAACCTTTTCAGGTACAGATTGATGGGCAACAACCCAACTAGTCTAGCTTCAGGTCTATCACTCATAGTCATCATACCTGATGCGCTGATCCCAAATATACCGTTACCAAAAGCAATGATTAAATTATTGCTAAGCCACTATGCTGTAAAGCAAGGGTGTGGCGAGCGAAAAACTCACTGCTTCCTTTCTGAGCGAACTGAAGCTATGGTGATTACCTAAATAACAAGGCGTGTACCATGAACGCATCTATGAATGAAATCGGTTTCTATGGGCTGGCAGGGGCACCCAAAAGCCCCCGTGATCTCATTGAAGAAATCCAAACAGCCGAAGCGATGGGCATCGGCAGTTGCTTCCTATCTGAACGGTTTAATATCAAAGAAATTGCAACCTTATCTGGCATGGCCGGGGCAGTATCTAACACCATCGGTATTGTCACGGCAGCCACAAACCAGAATACCCGCCACCCTATTGTCACCGCAGCATTTGCATCAACGATGCATTTCCTAACGCAAGGTCGATTCAGTCTCGGACTGGGGCGAGGCATCGTGCCAGTCTCCAGGGCGCTGGGATTGTCCAGCCTGACCACCGCTATGATGGAAGACTTCGCCGACCTAATGCGACGCCTGCACACAGGTGAAACCATTATCAATCACAATGGGCCCGCTGGAAGCTGGCCCATTCTCCATCTTGATGCCGGCTTCAACGAGACTATTCCTTTAACGCTGATGGCCTTTGGTCCTAACTCACTCGCCTTGGCCGGACGCTGCTATGATGCCGTTGTTCTACACACCTTCTTTACCGATGAAACCACCAGTAGAGCAATTAAAATAGTAAAACAAGCGGCAGAAAAGGCAGGTAGAGACCCGCGGAATATCCGGGTCTGGTCTTGCTTGGCGACCGTTGGCGATCACCTTACATACCCTGTTCAGCTAAAGAAAACCGTGGGTCGAATGGGCACTTATCTGCAAGCCTATGGCGATCTGATGGTCAAGACCAACCAGTGGGATAAAAAAATACTCGAGAAATTTAGAAATCACGATCTGATCCGCAACTTTCGCGGCGCTTTGGACCAAAAGGCCTCGGTCAGTGAATTAGAACAGGTCGCTGAATTAATTCCGCGGGCCTGGCTCGAAAATGCGGCTACGGGAACACCCGCGAATTGTGTTTCTGCCATCCAAAAACAGTTTGATCTGGGTGCAGATGGCGTCATACTGCACGGTGCCTCTCCAAGCGAACTGGCCCCGATTATCGAAGTCTATCAGACTAGAAACCCGGCCTCATTTGATGCTCTACCAGCGAACCCCGCCCTGCCTCCGCTGAAAAGGTAGTGCTCTATCCGTATCCACGATCAGAACGTGCCTAGATCAGAACACAGGGTTGCACTACGGGTCGCCATGGCCATGAACATATCATTTCCACGCGAGGTTTCTCCGACAATCATCGACGCTATAACGGCCATTATCATCCCTGCCGGCGCATAGTTCTGATAGTAACGAAGACATTCATCCAGCCCTAAATCAACACCATAGCTCCTTAAGACATCCAGATAGACCCCAAGCAGGGCCCGTTCTTCCCTGGCGCGAAGCTCAGGCAATAAAGAAGTGCCAAGGAAATAACTCACATCTGCTACGGGACAGCCTGTGGTTAATGACTGCCAGTCAACCACCGTAAGGGGGTAAGGACCCCCAAACATCATATTATCCAAGCGATAATCAACATGTATCAATACCGGCGGCTTATCCGCATAGATAGCTTGGTAATCCGGCAGAAAAACTGACAAGCGATCCGTTGCAGTGAGATCCCACTCGGACAATCGGTGCTGATAACGTTCCAGATAACCCGGCTTCACACCCTCATAAAACTGCACCAGTAAATTTTCGTCATTCGACGCATTGGGGCCACCACCCAACATAGGATGCCTTGCCAACTGAAGATCACCCCACCTTGGTCCCTGCAATCGAGCGAGTTGCTCCAACGCCAGGGCCGCCTGGTCTGAGCTACAACCTTCCAGTTGATCGCCTTGCTGACCCGGTGCCAAATCTTCCATTACGATCACAAAATCATGGTTTGATTCATCAATGGCGGCAAAATAAATGGTCGGTGTCTGAATATCCACCGTGGTCTGAATTTCCTGATAAAAGAACACTTCCTTGAGGTAATTTCTCTGCGCTATGCCAGTCTGGCGGCTGACCGGATCCAGCGAAGGAAACTTACCAACAATACTATCGGGTACGTCTGACCCACTAAGGTTGAAACGAACATTCTCACCTACCTGCCCCGTACCAATGGACTCGCTGCTAAAAGCCGTAATCGTGCCCAGACCCTTTTCAGCAAAAATTAAATTAAGCCAGGCAACACTGACCTCATCGGGATTCGATATTATTGGTATGCTCATGGCGATAGCCTTGTTAGATGCATTAGGCGACCTGTTCCAAACTCAGCCTTGCTTGTCATGCACAGGTGTTAATATTAGTTTCCAGCATTAAATTTCGCGAACAGCCCCCCTAAGGTTCTGATCATGCCGCGGGGCTGAAAACGACTCAAGGTGACCGCTGCCTCATTGACTCTCCCCGGGATACAAATGACTTGCTCGTGCATCATGGCATCAAAACCTTCCTGGGCTACTCTTTCCGCAGTCATCACCAGCACCTCAGGCAAATGAGAAACTGCTGATTCCGATATCATTTGAGTCCGCGTTATCCCTGGGCACAAAGCAGTGGCAGTAATGCCCGTCCCCTGTAGTTCTTCTGCCAACGCCTCTGTCAATGACAGCACATAGGCTTTACTGGCAGCGTATTGAGCTAAACTGGGTACGGGTTGAAAAGCAGCAACAGACGCCACATTCAAAATCTTTCCTAATCTCCGCTGTTTCATCTCGGCAAGAAAATGATGAATTAATAGGGTCAGGGAGCGAACATTCAGAAACAGTAATTCATCAACTTCAGACGCTGGCGAATCCGCGAATAGCCCTTCTCCTGACATCGCCGCATTATTGATGAGAATATCAACCGTTACTTTCAGACTCTGGATAGCCTCGATTAACTGTTCGGCACCCGTTTTTTCTGATAAATCACAGCTAATGATATCGACGTTAACAGTGCTACTTAGTTCCTCTGCTATAACCTTAAGCCATTCTTCTCTACGAGCCGTAAGAACAAGATTGATCCCCTTCGATGCCATTAACCGTGCAAACGCTTCTCCAATCCCTGAAGACGCGCCAGTGATCAAGGCAGTTCCTTTCAAATCGTGTACGCTCATACCTAAAATCCCAATACCCAATACCCAATACCCAATACCCACTATCCGCTACCCACTACCCATCGGCTTAAACATTAACATCTTCTTGAAGTTTCTTTTAACACTGACCTGGTGCAATCAGTCAATAGCTCAATTCTAGTCAGTGGAAACCCAAACGTACCTTCTGCTCAAGTCGCTGGAAAAGAACTCATTTTATAGACCAGAAAAATCCGCTGTTCGCTTCTCCAGAAAAGCACTCACAGCTTCGCGATTAGCCGCACCACCGGCAAGACCGGCTAACGCCGCACCCTCGGCCAGGATAGCCGCCTTCATTGAATCCCGGTGCGGTTGCATCATCAATGCCTTGGTTTGCAGGAGTGATGCAAGAGGTAGCTTAGCCAATACCGCCGCTTTCTCCATGACCTCCGCCACAAATGTGTCATCAGCGAATACTTCCATAACCAGGCCAGCATCAACAGCCTGAGATGCCGATATCCACTCTGAAGACAACAATAGCCAGCTGGCTTTTTGATGCCCCAGCAACCGCCCAAAGGTATAAGTGCTCGCTGCTTCTGCAGTCAACCCCAGCGCTGAAAATGGACAACGAAACCGCGCACCAGCGGCTGCAAATGCCATATCTGCTAGACCGAGTAGGGTACATCCAATACCGACCCCTAATCCGTTTGCAGCGACAATAAAGGGCTTCGGGAAGTCAATGATGGCTTCGAGCATGCCATTCAAACCATGCTTTGGTGTCGCTTGCGCCCCACCCATTGCCTTCAAATCAGCACCCGCACTGAACGCCCGACCCGCACCCGTGAGCACCAGCACCTTGGTTGCCGGATCTTCCGACGCCTGCATGAAAGTTTCGCAGAGTTCGTCCATCATATCGCTGCTAAACGCGTTCAATGCATCTTCACGGTCAAGCCATACGACTCTTAACCCATTTCTTACTTCCGATCTAACAACGGCCATTGATTCCTCCTGAGTCTCTAAACTTTAATATCACCTAGCTTGATGTCGGTTAAGACCAGAATACCCATTTCTGGTACCTGGCCTCAGTCAACCTTCACTTAATATGTTCAATAAAACCGACAAGACACACTTGAACACGGTGTCCTTGTCCACCACTGGATCTATCATGATTTTCTGAAGGGGGAATACCTTTCAATATAGTCAATCTCTTCACTGACATGGCTTCTCTCTTCAGTTAAAAACTGATCGACCGCTTCTTTGAATCCAGTGTGAGCGATCCAATGCGCACTATAGGTTTCAGTTGGCAGGTAACCTCTAGCCAGTTTGTGCTCACCCTGCGCACCCGCCTCGACTCGAGCCAGTTTATGATCTATCGCATATTCTATTGCCTGGTAATAACAGACTTCAAAGTGCAAGAAAGGATGATCTTCGATACAACCCCAGTTTCGGCCAAACAAACAACTATCTCCAATGAAGTTAATGGCTCCAGCAACAAAAGACCCTGCATTTTTACACATGATCAAGAGCACTCGGTCAGCCATATTCTGGCCAACAAGCGAGAAAAATTCTCGAGTCAGATAGGGCTGTCCCCACTTCCTATTGCCTGTATCGACATAAAACTCGTAAAAACAGTCCCAGTGATGTTCTTTGATCTCAGACCCGGTTAACCGTTCGATTTCAATACCATTGGCAAGCGCATCTCTTCGCTCGCGACGAATATTCTTACGCTTTTTTGACGAAAGATCCGCAAGAAAATCCTCGAAATCCGCGTAGCCTTTATTAAGCCAATGGTATTGCTTATGAGTTCGTTGCAGCCAACCTAATTCACCCAGGGTTTGCCACTGTTGTTGATTGACAAAATTGAGATGGATCGATGACACGCCAAACTTTTCTGAAACGGCCTGTAATCCCTCGGAAAGATAACGATCGAGTTGCTCAGAACGAGTCAGCAGACGACGTCCGGTGGCGGGTGTAAATGGAACAGCGCTCAGTAATTTGGGATAGTAATTACCCCCAGCCCGTTGATAGGCATCCGCCCAGCTGTAATCGAAAATGTATTCACCCTGGGAATGACTCTTCAGATACAGCGGCATTACGGCAACGGTATCCTGCTGCGACTCCAACACAAGATGGTAGGGCGCCCATCCAGTTTCAGCTGTAGCTGAACCGCTCTGTTCCAATGCACTCAAAAAAGCAAAGCTAACGAATGGATCTACATCGATGCCCGGGGGGTGGGCACAATTATCCCACGCCAACTGACCAATTTCTTCAATACCAGAGACTGCACGAACGGTATAGCTCATCGAGCCCTATAAAATCTCAGATGCAATCAGTTCAAGTGCAGCAGGCTGACCCGAGCCAATCAGCATGCTTCCGACTATCCCCGAACGACCTGCCTGTTTCCAAACCTTGAGCTGATCCTTAATATGCTCAGCAGGACCAACAAGATGGCAGGCATCTACTAGTTCATCTGGCACCGCGGCCATCGCCTTATCCTTTTGCCCTGAAAGATAAAGGTCCTGGATCTTGACGGCGGCATCTGCAAAACCGAGGGCTTTCGCATAGTCGTTATAGAAATTCTTATCGCGTGCGCCCATCCCGCCGATATACAGTGCCATGCTCCCTTTTATTGGCATTCTACACGCATCAATATCATCGCCCATAATACAGGTAATAAAGGGTGCAATATCATAGTCCATCATGGTACGCCCGGATTTGGCAAGCCCCTTTTCTATACTAGGCATGAGCACATCGGGATTAGCCGGATTCATCCAGATCGGGAAAACTCCATCTGCGACCTCTGCACTACCTGCCAGTCCATTGGGCGTAATCGATGCGGTGTAAATTGGGATAGAAGTATCAGCCTGAAGAATTGTTTTCAAGGGTTTACCAAGGCCGGTACCATCATCGCCACTATAAGGCATACTGTAATGAATGCCTTGATGCTCAGCAGGCCCCTGCCTTGCGAAAATCTGCTTCATGATGCTGACGTACTCTTTAATGCGGGTGACGGGTTTCCCGTAGGCAACGCCATGCCAGCCCTCGACAACCTGGGGGCCGGACGCACCCAAACCAGCCAAGAAACGACCATTGGATAACTGATTCAATGTCATGGCAGTCATCGCCGTACAGGCCGGAGATCTTGCCGGCATCTGCATAATGGCAGTACCCACTTTGATCTTCTGCGTCTGGGCCAATATCCAGGCAGCAGGCGTCACTGCATCTGAGCCGTAAGCTTCAGCGGTCCAGATAGAATCATAACCGAGGTCCTCTGCAAATTTTATCCGGTCTATATCGATACTCAGTATTTTACCGCCGTACCCGGCGATCATGCCTAATTTCATAATCTATAATCTCTTATTAAACGTGTTCTCATTAATAGTACCATTACCTTATAAACCGCATTCAGTCTATGCAATCAATCTGGCCAGTAAAGCACTCTCATGTTGTTCATCCTTGGCTGGAAAACTCGCCATAGTGCGATCAACCAATGGTCCAAAACGAGCCTTGAATCGATCCACAGCCTGCTCTGGCTCTCCAACCACAGCAAACTCGGTTAATATCTCGTCGGTTATCAGTCCTCCCATGTCATCCCACCGCCCCTGTTTGGAGAGTCGGTTCAACTCAGGTTGCAGGTCACCCCAGCCATGCACCCCCAGAACCGGTGCGTACGCAGGCGTTGAGCCATAAAAAGCAATCTGTTTACAAACCGCCGCTTTACTTGCCGCAAATTGTTCTTCGGTATGACCACTGACGACAAAGCCAGGATAAGAAACTTCAAAGTCTTGCCTGCTACGACCCGCCCTAGCCAAGCCTTTTTCGACTGCGGGCAGGGTCACTTCGCGCAGGTATTTTTCTGTGGTAAACGCATGAATAATAACGCCATCGGCCACCTCACCGGCAACCTCAGTCATCAACGGCCCGACCGCCGCGAGAAATACTTTGGGTGCACCATATTGAATGTCCTCGGGTGTAAACATCGGTGTCATCAGGGAATGCGTATAAAAGTCACCTTCAAAATGAAGCGGCTCACCGGTATGCCAGCAATTCCAGATTGCCCGCATGGCGACAATAAACTCGCGCATTCTTGCCGCTGGCTTAGACCAGGGCATACTGAAGCGTTTGGTGATGTGCGGTCGGATTTGGGAACCCAGTCCCAATACAAACCTGCCTTTCGAGTAACTATTTAAATCATGGCCGATATTGGCCAGGTTCATGGGGGTACGGGAAAAAGCCACCGCTATGGATGTTATTAATTCGATCTGCTGGGTTTCCTTTGCCGCCAGTAACAGGGGGAAAAAAGGATCATGGGAGGTTTCGGCGGTGACAGCACCATTATAGCCCAACGCCTCCAGTCGCCGGGCACGACCCGGTGCTCCCGCTAACCCCGCCATCAATCCACCATCAATTCGCATTGTTATCTCCTAAAAACTGAATTCGTTGCCTGTAAATGCTTGGTAGGTTGCCTGCGCATCCTTTGGAGAAACACAGGAAATAATATGCGTCGTTATACCGGCTTCAGCATATTCCCTGATTCGGTCCTGGCAGGTCTGCTTATTACCTATTATGGCTATATCGTCTACCAATTTATCATCCAGTGCCCCCGTGGTTTTCTCGCGATTCTTCTCGGCCCAGCCCTCCCTGATGGTCGAGGCAACGTCTTCGTAGCCAGCCCAGCTGAGGAATGCATTATAAACAGGGGTAGCATAATAGGGTGCAAATCCACCACGGATCATATTTCGCGAAGAAGCAACATCATCGCTTACAACAACCTGGTGGCGACAAACAATTTCAATATCTTCCAGTTGCTTGCCCGCTCGTTCCGCACCCACTTTAATATGCTGCATCATCTTCGGAAGGGCATCTTTCGGGAATAAATTCAAAATCACCCCATCACTAAACTCAGCTGCAGCTTCCAGCATTTTGCCTCTCAGGGCAGCCATAAACACTGGCTGGGCTGAGTCGTCTAAAGGCAGTTGTCGGTAACCACGACTTTTTACCGTCGCGCCATCAAAATCTGACTTTTCACCCCGCAACATGCTCTGTATAAGCTGAACCGTTTCTCTTACTCTGGTAAGCGGTTTTTCGAATTTCAAGCCATGCCAATTTTCCATCATGGTCTGACTAGATGAACCTAACCCCAATATAAATCGACCCTGTGACAGTTTGTGCAGGACATGCGCGGTGGATGCCAATACCGCTGGTGTTCTTGAATAGACCGGGATAATAGCCGTACCGATTCTGCAGCGCTGGGTATTTAAAGCGACGGCTGCCGCTGTAGTCAGGGCATCAACGCCTGAACTATCTGCGAACCAAAGGTCATCATAACCTTCCGCTTCAGCCCATTTAGCGATTTCAATGGTTGCCTCTACACCCCTTGGATCAGGCAGGGTTAACGCCGTTCTTTGCGGTACCGACATTGTATCAACTCCTTCGCTTTATCTAACGGTTACCAGTCGACTCTTCATCGTCCTGTCGTAGTGTTGTCCATGCCCAGTCTGGATATTCTCGAACCACTCAAAATAAAGACTCCATCAAACCATCATCTCTATCCTATGGGGCTCTATATAATATCAGCGCTGTCAATTTCCTCAGGTACTTCAACGCTGGACCTAATGAGGTCCTGTTTCTTTGTTTTCACTCTTTCATAGCGCTTAGCAGATGTATAGACAGGCTCTTTAAGCGTCGCTGCCCCGAAAGACTTCTGTCTCTGTAATTCTGTCACCTGGCCATAAGCCGTCGTACGCTGCCGGGGCATTCGGCCCGCTGCGACAATCAACGCTTCCATCGCTTCGGGAGACGTCTCCTGGCCATGACTGGCACCTGCTGCCCGCGTAATGGTCTCATTCATTAGGGTACCACCGAGATCGTTTACCCCTGCTTGCAGGCACGCTTTGACACCTTCATGCCCGAGCTTAGTCCATGATGCCTGAATATTCTTGAAAACCGGGTTCAACGCCAGACGAGACACTGCATGGATCAGTACGGCTTCCCTAAAAGTAGGCCCCCTCCGGGCGTTACCTTTCAAATACAAAGGTGCTTCCATATGGATAAACGGCAAAATGACAAACTCAGTGAATCCCTGGGTTCGCTCCTGAAGGTTTCGTATCCGCAACAGGTGTCTGGCGACATGATGATAACCCTCAACATGGCCATACATAATCGTGGCAGTGGTATTGAAACCTTCTCCATGGGCCGCTTCCATGACCTCCAACCACTGACTTGTATTAATTTTATCCGGGCATAGGGTTGCCCGCACCTCATCATCAAGAATTTCAGCCGCTGTTCCCGGTAACGTACCCAGACCCGCTGACTTTAACTGTTTCAGAAATTCACCGACCGGCAAATTCAGTGTTTGCGCACCTTGCCATACTTCCAAGGGAGAAAATGCATGAATATGCATCTCCGGGACTACCTGTTTTATCGAATGACAGATATCAATATAAGTCTGGCCCGTGTATTCCGGATGAATGCCCCCTTGCAGGCACACTTCTGATGCACCTCGATCATAAGCTTCCTTCGTCCTCCGCATCAGCTCTTCGGGTGAGAGATCATAAGGTCGCCCACGAAGATTTTCGCTCATCTTGCCTTTTGAAAATGCGCAGAATTGGCATTTGAAATAACAGACATTGGTATAATTGATATTTCGGTTAACGCAATAAGTGACCTCATCACCACAAAGATTTCTCCGCACCTGGTCTGCTGCCTCGCAAACATGGGTAAAATCATCGCCTCGGGCCTGCAGCAACCGGATTATTTCTGCCTCTCCTAGTTTTTCTCCTGCACTGGCCTTCGCCAAAACTAACTTCAAATCTGGAGCTGCACCTATCTTTGGAATCTGCGTAACCCGCGCCAACTCAATTGCCGGTGGGTGTGGGGTTTCTCCAGCCGCCCAGGTTTCATCTCTGGCAAAACCCTGTCCATCGACCGCATCCAGCACCGGTGCTACTAAACCCCCATCGACCCATTTATGAACATCTTGAACATGCGACGGATATAAAGCCAGACGTTCGACTAATATCTTACCCTCGCCCGCAGTTTCATCAGCCAGATTCTTAAGGTGGGGCCAGGGTGCTTCTGGATTGACAAAGTCTGGCGTAACCGGGGATACGCCGCCCCAATCATTGATACCCGCATTGATGATTTGATGAAATACACCCGGACTTAAATTGGGCGGAGCCTGAATATTCATCTCTGGCCCAAAGATCAATCTAGCTATCGCAATAGTCCATAACAGTTCATTAATATCCGGCTCTGGTGCATTGGCCATGAGCGTTTCTGGCTTAGCCCGGAAATTCTGGATAATAATTTCCTGTATATGGCCAAACGGCTCGTTAGCCGACCTTAACGCAAGCAGCGAAGCAATTCTTTCGCGACGTGTTTCACCAATACCAATAAGTATCCCTGATGTGAAAGGGACACTGGCCTCACCTGCCAACCGAATCGTTTCAAGGCGTTTAGCAGGATCTTTATCTGGTGACCCATAGTGCGGCATACCCTTTTCAGTCAGCCGATTAGAGGCCGACTCGAGCATGATCCCCATGGATATCGACACCTTCCGTAATTCTTCGAATTCCGCGCGGGTCATGAGCCCAGGGTTTAAATGAGGAAACAGTCCAGTCTCCCGAAATACCATTTCTGCCATATCTCTAAGGTAAGACAGCGTGGACTCCTGGCCTAATTCTTTCAGGCCCTTTCGGGCGGCAGAATAACGCGCTTCCGGTTTATCTCCAAGCGTGAACAATGCCTCCTTACAACCGGCTCGAGCACCGTCCGCTGCTATCTTGAGCACTTCATCGGGTGTTAAATACGGCGCTTTGAGCTTTCGGGGGACCTGTGCAAACGTACAATAATGACACACATCCCGGCACAAATGCGTCAAGGGAATAAACACTTTCCTGGAATAAGAAATCGCATTCTGGTGAGCACGATCTCTTAATGAAGTGGCTGCATTCATCAGCGCTTTGGTTTCAGTCACTTCGCTCAAAGACAATGCCGCTTCATCAGACAACCCATGCCCATCACTGATATGATCCAACAGATTTTCTTTCACTGTCTTTTAGACTCCTCTGAAAGTGATGTTTTCAGTCTTTCCGAAACTGCCATTTCCTGACAACATAAATAAGTATGGGACCCTGTGCCGCTTAAAGCTAGTCGTTCTAACATAACCCAAAGATCCTCTGGTGTATCAATATCCAGTCCTATTCCAGGAAGTTTTAAAACGATGGGTTCAATATCATTTTCCCGAGCAATTCGAAGATGTCGACGGAAGCTATCAACGCCAAAGCCAAATGGCAAGCAGTTCGGAGGAGAACACACAACACAATTAGAACCACCCAGGTCTTCTGCTGGAACGATACAGATCCCTGGTTTTCCTTGAGCGGTAAAACCGTCCAAAACGATATCCAACTCGGCTGTGGTGACCAATGGCAAATCGCCGGGCAGAAATACCAGATTATCTACCCCCTGCTCAGTCAGCAATTTCGCGGCATGATCCACAGCCGCTATCAGGCCAGTGTCAACCGGTTCTGGCACGATGGTCACCGCATAGGGCTGACACAACTCGACCACCGCCGCATCTCCTGTCACGACCCATATTTCATCAACATACAAACAGGCTTCTACAGCGGTTAGGACATCTTCTACCATACACTTAAACAAAGCCTGCCTTTCATTGGCCTCAAGAACACCGGCCAGCCGTTTTTTCGCACCGCTGAGTTGCTTGATCGGAATCACAGCCACAGTCCTCATGCCCGTTTCAGCCTTGCCGCGAACTTCAAAACGTCATGGGCTAACTGTTCTCGGTCAGGTAATGTTGTCATGACTGTGTTAATAACCAAGGCTTGAAGGCCCAGCGCCTCAACTGCAGCTGCTTCGTTGGCATCAGCGATATCTAAAACGAGGGCATCCAATAGTCCAGGATATCGATCCGTATAATACTCAGCAACCCCGAGCGCTGTACTCGGCATTTTCAACTCCGCCATCATTTTTGCCGCTGGCCCTTTCAGTGCCACACCCGCTACAATCGGCGAAACAGCGATCACGGGGGCGGGCTGACGGGCCATCACGGCGGCGGTATCCGTTAAATCCAGAACTGGCGCTACACTGACGAACGGATTGGACGGACATAAGATAATCGAACCCAGCTCTGGGTCCAGCAGTGCACGACTGAACTCTGAA
>CAZGCW010000109.1:9251-12765 GCA_964524295.1 uncultured Pseudomonadales bacterium | reverse complement strand
GAAGGGTAGGTTGTCCCTAGTCAGTTCAGAGAGTGAATTGTCCTGTCGCTCTGCTTCGTCAATGTCAATGTGACTGAGTTCGAGCTGGTTATCTTCAGGATCTACCGCGCCGCCCGGAAAGACCCACATGCCACCAGCAAAAACGGTTTTGGCATGACGCTTCAGCATGAATATCTGGAGATCAGGGCGGTCCGCTATCAGCATGACCGTAGCTGGTGGCTTTATGGGTACCTGTTGGGGTTCGAAGTCACTCACTGTTGATAAAGTAACACGATTTTCTGATGCAACTCTACAAAAAGTTGGCGCCAATAAAATGCCTGTTTTGCCCGTCTGTGCCAGATTCCCTGGGTATGAAAGCAGGGAAACCAACGCTGTTGCTTGACTATTCTCGAGTGGTTGAAACGCGGCATTAGAGGCTGGGTACAGTCTGGTTAATGGAAGAAATACAATGAGGGGCAATGGTGCTGACTTTTACCGAGATCGAGATGAATCTATGAATCGAGCAGTCCATTAAGGAAGGTTGCAGTATCACCTTTGCCATTTTTAGCGATTTGCGCTGGTGTTCCCTGGGCGATTAATTTGCCGCCCTGGGGACCGCCATCCGGTCCCAGGTCGATAATCCAGTCAGCAGATTTGATGACATCTAGATTATGTTCAATGACGGTGACCGAATTGCCCGCATCAACCAGTCGGTTGAGGACAACTAACAGTTTTCTAACGTCATCAAAGTGTAATCCGGTTGTGGGTTCATCGAGAATATAAAAAGTCTTACCTGTGGCGATTTTTGATAGTTCCCGCGCCAGCTTGATTCTTTGTGCTTCACCACCTGATAGAGTTGAAGACGGTTGGCCTAAATGCAGGTAGTCAAGACCGACATCCACCAGTAGTTGCAGTGAAGCGACAATTTTAGTGTGTTCCGAGAAATGCGCTACGGCTTCCACCACGGTCATTTGCAGCACATCAGCAATGGATTTTCCCTGGTATTTTACCTCCAGCGTCGCCTCATTGAATCGGCTGCCTTGACAGGATTCACATTTAACATAGACATCGGAGAGGAAATGCATTTCTATTTTTCTAACGCCATCTCCCTGACAGGTTTCACATCTACCGCCTTTCACATTGAAGGAGAATCTACCGGGCTGATAACCTCTCATTCTAGAGCTGGGCAGTAATGAGAAAAATTTTCGGATCTCGTCAAACACTTTAATGTACGTGACCGGATTGCTGCGAGGCGTTCTGCCAATCGGTTTCTGATCAATTGAGACGACCTTATCGACTTGATCCAGCCCTGTTATGCGCTTGTGCTTACCTACTTTCTGGTTGTGGGGATGAAAATATCGAGCCAGCACCGGATACAGAATATCATTGACCAGAGTCGATTTGCCGGCACCGGATACACCGGTGACTGCAGTTAGTACACCCAGTGGGAAATTGACATTGATGCTTTTAAGATTGTTTTCAGAGGCGCCCAGGACGGAAATTGTGCCGCTTTTACGCCGGTACTTTTCTCGCCCCGGAATCTGGGTTCTTCCGGATAGGTAGTTCCCGGTTAAAGACTTTTTGTTCTTAAGCATGCTGTGAGGTGTTCCGGCATGGACGACAAAGCCACCATTGACTCCGGCACCCGGACCAAAATCAACGACATAATCTGCTGACCTGATGGTCTCTTCATCGTGCTCTACGACAATGACGGTATTGCCGATATCGCGCATTTTCATAAGGGTATTCAACAGACGCAGGTTATCGCGCTGGTGAAGACCGATACTGGGTTCATCGAGAATATAGATGACGCCAGACAACTCGGAACCGACCTGGCTGGCGAGTCTGATTCGCTGTGATTCTCCACCAGACAGCGAGGGGCCGAGGCGGTTGAGAGAAAGGTAGGCCAGACCGACAGAGTTGAGAAAACCCAGCCGACTGTTGATTTCCTTGACCAGTTCACGGGCAATTTCCGCTTCCGCACCTGATAGTTTTAGTGTGCTAAAAAAATTAAAGGCATCATCGATGGTCATGGCAGAGACGTCGACGATTGTTTTCCCTGCAATCCGGACGGTTGCGCTCTCCGGACGCAGACGTTCTCCAAGACAGGCATCACAGGGCGTATTCGCCAGAAACTGGGAATACCACTTTTTCATACCTTCTGATTTCGTGTTCCTGAACCGTCTCATCAGACGATTAAGCAGGCCCTCGTATCTTGATTGTGAGGTTCCGTGCGAGCCCCAGTTGATTTTGTAACGAGTCTCACCTGTGCCGTAGAGAATGGTTTTTTGTTGGCTGTGGGTCATTTTATTCCACGGCTTATCCAGAGGGATCTTCAAATGGGAAAACATCTGTCGATGGAAAGTTGCCGTCATGGAACGACTGTTCTCATCGATTCTGCCAACTGGTTTCAAAGCACCGTCTTTGACGGAGAGCATTTTATCGGGGATGACCAGAGTTTTGTCAAAAGCGACCTGGGTGCCCAGACCGTTACATTTTAAACACATTCCCTGTGGGCTGTTGAAGGAAAATGATTGCGGCGAGAGACTCGGAAATGAAATCCGGCATTGGTCACAAGCCAGGTGTTCTGAATAAACATGGTCCTGCTGGTTTATATTAGCAATCAGCACCCCCTTGCCTAATTGCAGTGCTTGTTCAACGGATTCTGTCAGCCTCTCCTCTACGCCCGGTTTGATAATAATTCGATCCACTACGGCTTCAACAGTGTGTTTCTTTTTCTTATCCAGGACGGTTATTTCTTCACTTCGTATCATTTCACCGTTGACGCGCAGCCTGACAAATCCCTGCGCCTTGGCCTCTTCGATGATGTCTCGGTGTTCTCCTTTTCTGTTTACCAGTAAGGGGTGCAGTAAAAACAGTCTGCTGTTCTCAGCCTCAGACATCAGTGTGTGGACGATTTTTTCAGCGGTTTGTCCGCTGACGGGTTGGTCGCATTGATGACAGAATTGCTTACCTAGTCGAGCATAGAAAACGCGCAGGTAGTCAGATATTTCGGTAATAGTACCAACGGTTGAACGAGGATTCCGACTGGTGGTTTTCTGTTCGATAGAAATGGTAGGGGAAAGCCCGCGAATGGTATCGTACTTTGGCTTTTCCATCTGGCCGAGGAACTGTCTCGCATAGGCTGATAGAGACTCTACATACCTTCTTTGACCCTCAGCATACAATGTATCGAAAGCCAGAGATGATTTCCCAGATCCTGAAACACCTGTCAGTACAACTAGTTTTCGCTTTGGAATTTTAATTTCTATGTTTTTTAGGTTGTGTTCTCGAGCACCTCTGATGAGGATATGATCTAATTCTGCTGCGGCTGATTTCATACTGACTTAAACTGATATTAGTGGATTTGGTTGTGCGGTTGTTACCTGTTTAGATAACGACACAAGCATAAACCATTTGTGACGGCAGGGGCGAGAAAAGTCATCAACATTCGACGCTTATCTGATTTTGGAAGGCGTTTTCAAGTATGGATTTGTCAGGGGGTAACAGCGCGGTAGATCGCTCGAGCTTCGCC
>CAZGCW010000109.1:0-9241 GCA_964524295.1 uncultured Pseudomonadales bacterium | reverse complement strand
GGATGACAGTTAGATAATGTCGTTCTGGATGACTGTGGTATTTTAATGGTTGTGGACAATTGGATATCAAGCAGAAACAATCGGTCCAGCCAATTCGTTATGATCCGTGCCTGGATAAGCCGGGTCATTGAACTGCGATACAGTAAGGGGCATGATCGTGAGCAGCTCAACAGAGTGACACCTAACGAATTAGATAGAGGCTTCGCCAGGGCCTTGCTGTTTTGAAGCGGGCATGGAGCCACTATTTTTTGCGGCGTTGGTCACCTAGGTGGGTTTCTGAACTAAGTTGCTTGCGCAATATGGCCGACCGTGATGGGCGGTTATGGGGCGTGTTCTGAAGGTTGATTAAAGGGTATTTATGAATTCAAAGAAAACAGTGACAGGGTGTTTGATCATTATCGGTAATGAGATATTGTCAGGCCGGACACAGGATACCAATTTGGCACATCTGGCTAAGGTGTTAAATGAATTGGGTATTAGCATGAGCGAAGCCAGGGTAATACCGGATAATGAAGATAAGATCATTGCCACCGTTAATGAATGTCGCCAGGAATTTGACTATGTTTTTACCACTGGCGGTATCGGTCCCACCCATGATGATATAACGGCAGACAGCATTGCTAAAGCCTTTAAAACGGAGCTTTACCTGCATCCTGAAGCAGAAGCTTTAATCAGACAAAGGCCAGCGCCTGAAGAAGTTATGGTTGCCAGGTTGCGTATGGCGAGAGTGCCTGTGGGAGGTGAACTCATTGAAAATCCAACGGGTGGCCCTCCCGGATTCCAAATAGAGAATGTATTTGTCATGGCGGGTGTCCCTGCTGTAATGCAAGCGATGGCCAGTTCCTTCGATGGTCAGAGATTACCCGGGGGGATACCGGTTAGGTCCAGAAGTGTTGGGGCTTTTTTAGGAGAGAGTCAGGTCGCTGCCCCCTTAACTGAGATCCAAAATCGTTATACTGATGTCGATTTAGGCTCTTATCCTTTTTACAGAAAAGAAGGCTATGGCACTAATCTGGTTATGAGGGGCGTAGATGAACGACGTCTAGAAGAGATGCGGGCTGAAGTGATTGAAATGATTGTCGACCAGGGTGGACAACCGATATTGGATTAGTCTTATTTGGGTGAATGGATAATTTAGATCGACTCCGCAAAAAGGAATTAGAGACAACAATTAAGATATAGCGCTTTCAGGAGACACGCCTTGCAAGAAATCAAAGTCATAACGGATCAATTACAGTTCCCGGAAGGGCCCGTTGCTCTAAAGGATGGATCTGTGCTGGTGGTTGAGATTAAGCGGGGAACACTGTCCAGGGTCAGTCCAAATGGGCAAGTTGATGTGGTAGCGGATGTGGGTGGTGGGCCCAATGGGGCTGCTCTTGGTCCAGATGGCCATTGTTACCTCTGCAATAATGGCGGATTTAACTGGCATACCAGCGCTTCTGGCTTGGTATTTCCAGGTCAGCAAGCGGATCATTATAATGGCGGTCGAATTGAAAGGGTTAATCTCAACAATGGTGCAGTTGAGCTAGTCTATGACAGCTGCGCTGGATTACCTTTGAAGGGCCCCAATGATCTGGTTTTTGATCGCCAAGGCGGTTTTTGGTTTACGGACCATGGCAAGGTGAGGGATCGTGAACGGGATCGTACCGGTGTTTATTATGCCAGCATAGATGGTTTATCCATCGAAGAGGTTATCTTCCCATTGGAAGCGCCCAATGGCATTGGGCTCTCACCAGATGAGCAAACACTGTATGTGGCAGAGACGCCCACGGGCAGGCTTTGGGCCTACAGTTTGTCCGGACCCGGTCGTATTGATGCGTCCCAGAGACCGAAAATGATGGCTCAACTCCCGGACTACCACATGTTTGATTCTCTTGCCGTCGATGCGCTCGGTAATATATGTGTTGCTACCCTTATCACAGGGGGGATTACGATTCATGGAGAAGAGGGTCTTGCCGCTAGGTTGCTGCCTATGCCGGATGTATTAACAACGAATATTTGCTTTGGTGGCAGAGACCTGAGGACCGCTTTTATTACTTTGTCGACGACGGGGCAGTTAATATCTTGTGAATGGGAAACGCCCGGTCTTGAGTTAAATTTTTCCTATTGAATATCCTTGGTGTCGTCATGGGTTGGTGCAAGCCGGCCGAAGGCGGCTTAACCGCTCAGGTAACCAAAGCGTTTAACACATGAGTCAACCTAATAGTGTCTGCCGGACGTTGACAGCACAATTTTTGTATCGTATTTGCTGATTAGTTATTGATGGATTGCGATTTTAATGCCCCAGGCCTCGCCTACCCGCGAGTCTAGCGGCGGGCGAAATTCTTTAGAGTCCAAGGCGCTCAAATTGTTCGTTGGGGGTCTCGAGTTCGGTGAGTGCAGTGCGCATCATATCCAGCATACGAGCTTCCTCGGCTTGGCCGCACAAGTTGTTGTTTTCCTCTGGGTCATTATCGATATCATAGAGCTGATGGTCATTGATAGGCGCATCAAGAGACCAATAGGGCAGCAAGTCCCCTTCTGCAAACGGTTGGCGAATGACGGGTATTTCAGATCCTGGCATGTAATCAAGATAGGCGCGGTGATCTGGATTGGGTAAGCGCAGGTTAGGAAATATCGGCACAGGCATAGTCGACCAACGATTCGACCACATGGACAGTGGAAAGTTTGAGTCTACCGGTGCTCTGGCATACTTGAAGTGCCCATCCTGAATTTGCACCCAGTTTCCAAATATACCGCCTATAGCCCAATCTCGGATACTGCTTTTACTGCCATTAATCAAAGGCAGTAGCGAGTAACCGTGCGTTGGGTGGTCGACCTGGATATCAAAATAGTCTGCTAGAGTCGCATGAATATCGACGTTGGTGGTGAGCGCCTGTAGGTCTCTAGGGGCAGCTTCAGGGTGGTGAATTAGTAAAGGCGTATGCCCGAGGGTTTCGTATTGCATTGCCTTTGGCTTGCCGAACATATCTTTTTCGCCCAGATAATGTCCGTGGTCTGTGCAGAGAATGAATAGGGTGTCTTTCCAGAGGTTTTGATCATCCATTACATCTAATACTTCGCCAAGCCAATGGTCGATCATGGATAGCTTAGAACCGTAGTTTGCTCGTATATGTTTGGCCTGGCGCGCGGTGATCAGTCCCTTTTCCTGAGCACCAACAGCGTAAGGAGGCCAAATGATCATATCGTCCTGCCAGTCTGGGTCATAGAGGTTGGCCCAGGGAGCGGGGGTGTCAAATGGTTCGTGAGGGTCGAACTCATCCACGAACAGCAGAAAGCGATCATGGCTGGTAGCATTACTTTTTAACCATTCACTGGTTGCCCGCATGGTTTTTGGCCCCGGGAAATCAAGCTCCTCTTTGAAGTGGGTTCTTGATAAGTCATAGGGCCCGGGATATTCACCCGACTTGTACTTAAGACCGGCTGGTAGTGCAGGCGTTCCTACCCAGGAAGGATCTGCACGGGTACGCCAGGGATCACTTTCATGGCCTCGCAAATAGTCCCAGGTAAAAAAGTCAGTGTGATAATTCTCACCCCCGGTTTCGAATAAGTGCGGGTGATCAGTGATTAACCGTGTAACGATACCTTCGCGTCGCAGGTAATGTGAAAGTGGTCGCTCCCACAACTCAATTGAACCCCAGGGCTTCCAAAGGAAATCCAGGGCACCTACGAGAATATCGTGCCTTGCCGGCATGCAGGGCAGGGAGCCCGTGTAGTGCTTTTGGAAACGCAATGATTTGGCGGCCAGTCGGTCGATGTTAGGTGTTTTGAATTCGGTCCCGCCATAGCAACCCAGCATGTGTCTGTTTAGGCTATCCAATAAGATAACCACTGCTTTTTTAGGTTTTTCCATAGGGCTTCACGCAGGCTGCTGAGATTGCACGATAACCTGAATACAGGCTAACCGGCAACCAGGATGCGACTGTTATCAGCGCTGAAGCAGCGGTTAGGAAACGGCTGGAATCGCCGGGTTATGGAATTCCAGAGTCTCGACCTGGTTATTACGATAAATCTGGATGTAGTTGACTTGATCGGTGTGCACTTCCATCAGGCCGGAAGATTGGTAGGTATACTCATCCGCGTGGTGTGTGCCAGACAATTCCTGATAGACAAAGATGTAATTGCCTTCCAACTCAGACCCGATCAGTTTGGGCAGGGTTGGCTTGCCATCTGGACTGGTGATAATGAAAGTTGATTCCAGATACAGAGCCAGTTGCGCAAATTCCTGTAAAGAATTTAATTCAGGATCGATGAAGCCCGTGTTTTGGAGGATTTGGATGGCATCTTCGGCATGGATTCTGTGGCTGATTTCAAGTCGTTCTGGCGTGTCAGCCTCGACAATGGTCGTCCACATATGATGTTGTCTATGGGCAGCAGTATGCAGGGCGCCAAGACATAATAATAGGGTCAGCCATTTCGTGCTTAGAAAGTAAAAATGCGGCATAGCCATGCTCATAGTTAGTTACTTTCACTACGAAGGGGTACAGATTCGGATTGGTCGTTGCCATTTTTCCTTTTAGATTTCAATTTGACCAGCATATCAGCCATGAGGTTCTTATCTTTGTTTTTCCTTTTATACAGGCTTAATCGAGACGGTTTGATCGCCGGTGGATAGCGGTTGTTGTCGAAGTCTGCATCACCAATCTGGTGGCCTTCGTCAATTGCAATAGCCTCGATAGGCTTCTCTTCAACCATCAGGAAGGTGACTTGCTCAGCATCTCTCCTCCATATTTCTGCCGGCAGCATGTTTTCTTTTTTGCTGCCATCCTCATAGTAAATAGTCAAAGGAATAGGTGAAACTAGCCCGCCTTTGTTTTTGAAATCGATAAAGTACAGGTAGGGGTCTTCCTCAAGGACTCGGTTAAAGGCCCGGGTTTGCCAGTCTTCCAGGTTTTCTAAGAATCTTTGGTATTGATTCCTGTCTTTATTGCTGACGGTATAGGCATCATTATCGTTATAAAAGTCGCGCAGCTCCGGATAGCGGTCCGCACGCAGGGTGATGCCCTGTTCGCGATTTCGCTGTTCGCTGATGGGAGCGGGTTCATCTTCGGCTTTTTTCCTCCGATCCAGATCAAAGTCTGTGTGTGGGTCTTCGGTCCGGATTCGATAGCTGCGAATCTGACTGATGCCGAGATCCACATGGTCGGTTGTATAGAACCAGCCACGCCAGAACCAATCCAAATCGATACCGGAGGCATCTTCCATGGTCCGGAAAAAGTCGGCAGGGGTCGGCCGTTTGAATTTCCAGCGATTGGCGTATTCCCTGAAGGCAAAGTCGAACAATTCTCGGCCCATTACCGTTTCTCTTAACACGGTTAGAGCGGCCGCGGGTTTGCTATAAGCATTTGGCCCAAATTGTAAAATAGAATCAGACTGCGTCATGATCGGGACTTGTCGTGTTGAAGTCATGTAGTCGGGAATGTAGTCCAGCACATTAGTCTGGCTGCGATTGAAAGCCGGGAAATTCTCCTCCCATTCGAGTTCAGCGACATATTCAAGGAAGGTGTTCAAGCCTTCATCCATCCAGGTCCATTGCCTTTCATCGGAATTAACCACCATCGGGAAATAAATATGACCGATTTCGTGGATAATGACGCCGATTAATCCATATTTGGTTCTTCTCGAATAGGTTATTTCGCCAATTTCTTGTTCAAGGCCTTGGGTGCTGTCTGCGTCATCGGGTTCTGACCCGTCAACAGATATCTTGTCATCTGGTTTGGCAGGTCGGTAGCCATTAAAGGTGATCATGGGGTATTCCATGCCGCCACTCTCCCAGGTTTTGTCGCTCTGGGCAGTTGGGTATGGATAATCAAACGACAAGCGTGAATAGACATCCATGGTATGGATCACTGCATGGGTAGAGTAATGAGACCAGACCGGTTCGGCTTCGTTAGGGTAAAACGACATTGCCAGAACCTGGTCAAATTTTGCACCTGGTTGCAGATGAAGCATGGCATCCCAAATAAATTTCGGTGAGGATGACCAGGCAAAATCCCGTACGTTTTTCGCTTTAAATCGCCATGTTTTGCTGCCAGCTGGGCTGGTTGCTTCATTTTTTAAGGCTTCTTCTGGGGTTATAATGAAGTTGGGTTTATCAGCCGATACCGCGTCCAAGCGCTGTTTCTGGATTGGCGCTAATACGTCTTCGGGGTTAGTTAGGCTGCCCGTAGCGGAAACTACATGATTGTCTGGTACCGTAATGCTGACATCGAAATCTCCAAATTCCAGGGTAAATTCGCCTCTGCCCAGAAAGGCTTTGTGCTGCCAGCTAGCATAGTCGGTGTAGGCAGCGAGTCTTGGATACCACTGGGCCAGAAAGAATATCTGGGTATCGTTCAGGTCAAAATGTTCATAGCCGCTGCGTCCGCCGAGCGCGGCTTCCTCGATTATATTGAACTCCCACTCGATCTTAAAACGAGTACGTTTCCCCGTGGCTAGAGGCTCGGGGAGGTCTAAACGCATCATCGTGTCGACAACCGTATAGTTGAGGGCATTATTTTTTGTATCGGTCACTGCTGACAAGATAAATCCATGGTTGCGATCCGCCATCGATTGCAGCTTTCGTAGTCGGTCAAAGCTGAATCGATCTTGTGGTGACTCTGTTGCGGATCGATTTTCCAGCGAATCTTTCTTGAATCGATTCTGGTCTAACTGTAGCCAGAGATACTTAAGTGTATGTGGAGAATTATTCGTATAGACGATAGTTTCCGAACCCTTAATGGAGCGTTGTTCCTGGTCGAGTACAACTTTTATTTTGTAATCAGCCTGTTGTTGCCAATAAAGTGGTCCAGGTGAACCGGATGCGGTTCTATAGACGGTCGGAGTAGGCAATGTTTGTTCGAGTTGGGCGAACTTGATTGCACCGCTTCCAGTCTCGGCGAGTAGGTTATAGGAATAAAAGCTGCAGAATGCAGAGAGGTAGATAATAGAGAGGTTTTTTAATGTTTTAATTTTTTTCACCTTTGCTGGACTTCAGTTTGGGACATCAGCGCTTTATCGATTTTATCACCATGGCCGAATAGGCCTGTTCTCATTTAGTTTTCAGATCCGAAGATGGGCTGTTGATATGATGGCTGGGTTGTTGCCATTATTACCCTCAGGCTGTAAATACACAAATGCTCGTGTTCAAGGCCAATATCTACTTTTAAACACATTATCTGCGGGTAATAAAATCGGTTATTCAATACTTTTTATCCAATACTTTCTATTCAATACCTTGTATCCGCATAAGCCATTTCTTGGCCTGATTCCTGGTGTACCCTGTTCGTCATAGAACGACATTATCCTGCTTTAAGTGCCGTCAGTAACTGATCAATCTTGTTGATAAATTCGGGCTTCGAGAAAGGTTTCGCTAAATAGTCCGTATGAGGTTTGGACAGGTCCTCAGCACGTAGCGCACCGTGCGAATAGCCTGATATAAACAAGACGGGCAGGTCCTTGACTGTTTTTCTCACTTTTCTAACCACATCGGGTCCCATTTCCTTTCCGGGTAACATCACATCTGAAACCATAAAGTCAAAATGAAGGTCTTCCAAAAGGTCTAGTTCTTCTCCAGATGCTATTTCGGTAACATCAAAACCCTGGCCCTGCAGAAACATGGATACCAGCTCTCTGACACCCTGGTCGTCTTCCAGAAGGAGCGCGCGTTTAATTTTACTCTCGAAAACCACCGCAGCCTGTTCCTGGATTGACTCATCCTCCTGAGATTTGTCGCGGCGTTGGAATAGGCTGATTCCAGATTCGTAGCCCGAGTCCGCAGTCATTAGAAATACCGAGTTGATCGAACCCAGAAGCGGGCCCTGAGATTCTATTTGTTCTGGATTAGACTGAGACGATTCGGAGATCGGTTGGAATGGCGAGAAAATGTACCTGGCGTCCTCTTCTGATAGGCCCGATCCGCCGCTGGTAATGGTTATTTTAGTGTAGTCCGTCGTCAACAGGCCGTAAGTCTGGATATCTTCAGAATCGGCGGCTACTTGTTCGATCGTGATATCAAGTGTCCCGCCAGTTGCCATGGCCTCTTTGGCATTGATACATAAATTGAACAATGCAAACTGGAATTCAGCTGGAATGATCGAACACTCCCAGTCGCCGCCATCGTTAATAATTGAAAGGTGTATGGATTTACCAACAGCCAGTTCTATCATGGCTCGCATCTGTTCAATGTGAGCGCCTAAGTTGAGTACCTTGGGTTCGAAAGTCTTTGTTACCGAGAGATTACTGAGTTGTTTGATTAAGGTAGCACCGCCTGCGACGGCCTGGTGGATGCTGTCGAAAGAGGTATTGCCTTTTAGTCCTTCGACTTCTTCCAGTATGGCCGCATGGCCACTGACGATGCTCAGCAGGTTATTGAAAGAATGGGCGATGTCATTAACCAGTCTTTCTAAAATATCGTGCTGATTTGTGTTGATTGAGCTGGTTGCGTTTTTGCCGATTGGCGGGTTGTTGGTGAAGGCGTAGCCAATGATATATGTTTGAGAATTAAAATTGCACGAAGTGGCATTAAAAGTGAGTGAGTGGGTGTGGCCTTGTTGGTCAGTACAGGTAATTTCCTGGGAATTAATAAGAGGAACCTGGCCGAGGATCTCTTTTAGTGTGTTCGCTGATGGCTGATTTTTTCGGGTGAGCAAGGGTGGCTCCTGCAATCCCTGCTCGCCAATATCCTGTAGTTCCTGTTGCGTCAGTTCGACCAGGTTGAGGTAATTCTGGTTGGCCCAAAGGTACTGATTTGACGCTTCATCTACGACGGCTGCTAAATAATTTTCTTCGCACAAGGTTTGTGCTAATCCCACCACTATCTTGCCATCCTCTGCAGACTGGGTAGGGTCTGTTGTAATAAGGAATGTTTTCTGGCCTGAATTATCATCAGTGGCGACACAGCGTAGTTTGCAGGAATTCCAACCACGGGTTTTGTGTTGAAATTTAACCTCAATGTTTGAGACAAATAGGATAAGCAAGTTGTTGAACATAAAATATCCTATTTTTCAGGGGGGTATGGCGTGGGCTTCAAATGGTAAGTTGGCGTGTTCTGTTAGTAACGCTGGAGGTTTAGGCATTATTGGATGTGCTGGACGAGAAGCAGAATGGGTTTTAAATGAGATTAAGTATGCCAAAAATAATACTTCAAATCAAATTGGACTAAATGTTGCATTGAATGATGAAAACGCAGTTAACATCATTGAAATTGCAGTTGAAAATGATATAAAATATTTTACAATGGGTGGTGCCAATACATATTTAA
>CAZGCW010000108.1:0-12815 GCA_964524295.1 uncultured Pseudomonadales bacterium | reverse complement strand
TGAAAAGAAAATATTCTACAATCAAAGACCCCGACCGCCCTATGGTCTGTGGATTAACACCAGCCAGCCATTACTGGATGATCTGAATATCCGACTGGGTATTCAATCGGCAACACACTGGCAACTGGTCATCGACAAATTCTTCAGGGGAGATTTTCAACGCCTATCTACAGCAAATGACGGCTATGGCAAGTTCAGTCACCCCAGCATACAGGCTCGGGAATTTGATATACCCCTGGCCCAGGAGTATTTTGCCAAAGCCGGGTTTAACCACCGTAACAGCGACGGTATCCTGGAGCGCAGCGATGGCACGCGCCTGTCTTTTACGCTGTCTTCCGGGTACGAATCTCTCAAGGATGTCCTTACCATCCTTAAGGAGGAGGCTGCTAAAGCAGGCCTCGACTATCGAATAGAAGTACTCGATGGTACTTCAGGCTGGAAAAAAGTCCAGGAAAAACAACACGACCTGCATTTTTCCGCTTTTGGCTACAGCCTCGAACTTTATCCCAGATTCTGGGAAACCTATCACTCTTCTAACGCCTACGATAACGCATTCGATGAATCAGGGAATACCAACCCTGAGCGCAAGTTGAAAACCCAGACGAATAACCTGGAGACGCTTGCCGTATTTGAAATGGACCGGCTAATTAATGCCTACCGTGGATCTTCCAATGAACAGGAAATGGTCCAACTCGCCCATGAAATGAGTGAGTTGCACCATGATTATGGCTCGTTTGTACCGGGTTTTTACCAGGGATTTTTCCGCATGGGATTCTGGCGCTGGGTACGATACCCGGAAGAATTCAGCTATAAGCACGCCAGTTCGGCTCGATCACTTTTTGTCCATTGGATTGATCCAGAGATTAAAAAAGAGACTCAACAGGCGAAGCAGCAAGGCATCACCTTTACACCCGGCCCCCGACTCTATGATCGATACCGAAACTAAAATCCAGCATGACCAACTTACTTGAAATCTGTGACCTAGTAACCGAGTTTGAAACGGACGAAGGTCTTGTACGCGCAGTCGACCAAATCAGTTTTGAGGTAAAACCAGGTAGCACCCTTGGCCTTGTCGGTGAGTCTGGGTGCGGTAAAAGTGTCACGGCACTGTCCGTTATGCAATTGCTACCGAATCCTGCAGGCAAAATAGTCAGCGGCAAGATATTCTTCCAGGGACTTGAACTGACCCAATTACCCATTGAAGAAATGGAAAACCTGAGAGGCAATGAAATCGGCATGATCTTCCAGGAGCCGATGACCGCACTCAATCCTGTTCAAACCATCGGCCGACAACTGACCGAGGTTCTCTATCTGCATACAGACCATAATGAAAACAGCGCCCTACACGCAGCATTGGCAATTCTCGAGAAAGTAGGGATCCCTTCTCCCGAAATTCGCATGTCTGAGTATCCCCACCAGCTTTCTGGAGGAATGCGACAAAGGGCCTTGATTGCCATCGCGCTGGTGTGTAATCCCTCTCTACTCATCGCCGACGAGCCGACAACCGCGTTGGATGTGACCATTCAGGCCCAGATACTGGACTTGATAGAAAACCTGCAGCAACAGCTTGGCATGGCCGTTCTTATGATTACTCATGATTTAGGGGTGATTGCCGAAACCTGTCAGGATGTGGTCGTGATGTATGCGGGTAAGATCGTCGAGAAAGGCACCGTTTTCGATGTCTTTGATCATCCCACGCATCCTTACACTAAAGGATTACTCAATTCGATACCCAGGCTTGATAGTCCAGCCAAGTCCAAACTTGACGCGATCGTGGGCATGGTGCCAGGCCTGCTCGACCTTCCGTCAGGTTGTCGATTTGAAAGTCGTTGCCCTTACACCACAGCCGAGTGCAAAACCACCATTCCGAGCATGGAAACAGTCAGTCCAGGCCATGAGGTCAGCTGTCTTAACTGGAAAAACCTGTGAACAATCCGCTCTTAAAGGTCGACAATCTGAAATTACACTTCCCGGTAAAATCTGGGCTGTTTCATCGAACCCGGTTGTATAATCGCGCTGTGGATGGTGTCAACCTGCATGTCAACGCGGGCGAAACCCTTGGACTGGTAGGGGAATCCGGGTGTGGAAAAACTTCTTTAGGCCGCTGTATTGCCCGTTTATATAAACCGACTAGCGGGAAAATCCAATTTGATGGCCGGGAAATCAGCAGTCTAACTGCCAAGGCCATGCTTCCCATCCGCCAGGATATCCAAATGATATTCCAGGATCCCATGGAATCCTTAAATGCCCGACATACCGTCGGTGATATTCTGGAAGAACCCCTGATTATTCATAAAACAGGTCGTCCTGCGGCGCGTCAACAACGGATTCGCACTTTACTTGATATCGTCGGCCTGCCTTCCCGCTCTATTAGTCGCTATCCGTTTGAATTTTCCGGTGGCCAGCGCCAAAGAATCGGAATTGCCCGCGCTATCGAAATGAATCCGAAACTCATCATCTGTGATGAACCGGTTTCCGCTTTAGACGTCTCTATTCAAAGCCAGATTCTTAATCTATTAATTGAACTACAGCAAGAATACCGACTTTCCTATCTCTTTATCGCTCATGACCTGGCCGTGGTCAAACACGTATCCGATCGAATTGCGATCATGTATCTGGGTAAAATTATTGAAGAAGGACCGAGTGAACAGATTTATGCTCAGTCCATGCATCCGTATACCAAGTCACTCATCAACGCCATTCCTATACCGGATCCGCACCAAAAGCCTGAACGTGAAATTATCTCAGGGGATGTCCCATCGCCGATAAACCCCCCGGGTGGATGCCGTTTTCATCCCCGTTGCCCCGAGCAATTTACACCCTGTGCAGGGACTGAACCGATCACTCGAATCCTTCCTGGTCAGCATCAGGTATCCTGCCACCTGACCGACCGGCACGATGCCAACTGAACTCAGCAAGGCGATAGCGCGAACCAGGACTAGCATCATTTGCCTGCACGACCAGCAACTCCTGATGATCGAACTGGAAGATCCGTCAACAAAGAAAAGGATGTGGTCTCTACCAGGGGGTAAAATAGAAGCGCTGGAGAGTCCGGAACAAGCCGCCATCCGTGAAACTGAAGAGGAAACCGGGTACCAGGTTCATAATCTGTCACACCCCCTGATTTCGCAGTACCTATTTCGCTGGGATAGCCAGATTTTTAACTGTCAGTGCCACTGGTTTCGAGCCGAACTCAAAAGCCAGCAGGCCAAACCGGTTAATGACGCAGACTATTTGTTGAGATGCCGCTGGATTGCCATTCATCATGTGGGTGCCTTACTGAGCTATCATCCCCATATAGCCAAACAAACACAGGATCTTATAAGCAGGGTTGCATTGAGTCCGTTATAATTGATCTATTTCATCTACGGGAGAGAAGTATTTGGACATAAAGCAGAAACTGACACGGGTCATCGACAGTGAAGCCCGGGCCATCTCCAACATTCAGGTTACTGATCAATTTGAACATGCTGTCAAACTCCTTAATTCCTGTACCGGAAAAGTGGTAGCGACAGGGATTGGTAAAGCCGGCTTTATTGCCCGAAAATTCGCTGCGACCCTGGCATCAACAGGAACACCTGCGATTTTTATCCACCCAGCCGAGGCGGGACATGGTGACCTGGGTATGCTGTCCGAAAACGATTGCATCGTCGCCTTTTCAACCAGCGGAAAGTCGAATGAAGTGATCGAAATGCTGGAAATGGCCCGACAGCTTGGTATCACAGAAATCATCGGCTTAACCTCTCATGCAGCGTCTCCATTGCGCGATCTCAGCCAATTAGTTCTGGACATGGGGCCGGATATCGAAGAGCCCTGCCCATTAAATTTGACCCCGAGTGCCACCATTGCTGTCATGCTGGCAATCAGTGATGCCATTGCCCTGACTCTAATGGAACTCAAGGATTTCAGACGTGAAGATTATGGAAAGCGTCATCACAAAGGGTATCTAGGCATGATAAGCCGCCAAAAACACAATCGCCAATCAGACTAGGTATGAGCTCAGACCTTACTATTAAGCACTTTGATCCTTTTGTATTAGCGCAGCGATTTGTCCGCGAGTTAGCCGGCACCTTAGAGCATCTGCCGGAAGTTCCCCGGGTGGTCGGCATCATTGCAGGCGATGACAAGCCTTCTTTAGCCTATGCCAAAAGTACCATGGCTAAATTCCAGGAAATCGGCATGACCTATGACCTGATCAAGGTGAATCGTCTCGACGTGGAAGAAGCCATTGAAGCTGCCAATGAGGATCCTGAGGTTACTGGTATCTTCATTTACTTCCCAATTTTTTCCAATCAGCAGGATGATTATCTCCGAAACAGAGTCGACTATCGGAAGGACATCGAAGCCGGCAGTCAGTTCTGGACCCAAAAACTGTACCATAATGACCGGCTTTCCGGCCCGGGTGCGCCAACAGCGAAAGCCGTACTACCCTGTACACCACTGGCGATCGTTAAACTGCTGGCGGAAATCAAACCACAGCTCCCTTCGACCTCCGAACAAACCCTGTCGCCGCGAACGATGGCGGGAAAGACCGTGACTATATTTAATCGTAGCGAGGTCATTGGTCGTCCTCTGGCGGTGATGCTGTCTAACGATGGCGCCAGGGTTCTGTCCTTTGACGAACATGGGCCAATGGAATTCATTGATGCCGAACCTCATGAAGTGACCATTAATCGGCAACAGGCGCTTGCCTGTTCTGATGTTGTGATTACCGGCGTTCCCAGTGAATCTTTCAGAAAAATCAGTATTCAGGAAATAAAACCATCAGCAACCTGTATCAATTTTTCAAGTATTACGAATTTCAATTCGGACCTCTCATCCCACGAAGGTATCTACATTCCTCGAATAGGACCCCTCACCGTTGCCATGTGTATGCGCAATACCCTCAGACTGTTTCGCAATTTTCACTTGAGCCATCCGTCATGACCCGTTCCGCGGATGCAACCCATCTGGCGCCCTGGCTAAGTGCAGTAGCAGCGAAGACCGCCACACCGGGTGGTGGCAATGTTGCCGCTGTGATGGGTGCTCAGGCCACGGCCCTGATTTCGATGGTCTGCCAGTTCACTCACGACCATCAGAAAAACACAGCGCTTCTGCATAACCTGGACCAGATCAGGAAGGATTTTCTCAACCTGGCAGAAGCCGATAGTGTCGCCTTCAAACAACTAATGCTGAGCTATCGAATGGATAAAGCGGACCCCCTACGGGAAGCTAACCTCCAGGACGCCATCACTAAAGCCGCCCTGGTCCCTTTGCAAACGTATGAACTAGCAGCAAAGGCAGGTGATTTGTTAATCACTATTGAGCCGCTTTCTAACCCCAACCTCCGGTCTGATACGGCCATGGCAGGGGCAATCCTCAATGCCACCCTGACTTCTGCCGAAATCAATGTCCTGGTTAACCTGAAATCCATCAATGACAAAGCCGTAAAAAACGATATCGAAAGCCGCCTCACAGCCCATGAGGAACTCAGCACCTCGCTATCCAGGCTAACAAACGCTCTGGTCCAAAAAATTGCAACCTAATCCGCTTCGGAAACGATTTACAGGGCTTTTGCTAGTCCTTATCTGCTGCAGCCATCCAGCCTATCCAGCCGACAGCAACCGCCAGGTCGTTGTTGCGTCAGCAGCGCATCAAAACCTCATCGCTAAAATGGAACGGCTCATCTTTGATAAACTAATCAAGCAAGCCGTGGATGAGATCCGCACCCATCCAAATCGTTTGCAGGTTCTCAACCAGCAACTGCATAAAATTGATCAGGCCATAAGACCTTCCCTGCTTTCCAGCAACCAGCAAGATCAATTAGCGTTGCTCAACTGGCTCGATCAGCACCCCCCAGGCCCAGGCTCAGCCCTGGATCAGTCTATAGCCCGATGTGCCCTAGAAAGTCAGACTCCAGAACCACTCTATGAATGGCTGGAAGTCGAATTGGCTAACCTAATAGCGGCAAGAACGACTCGATCAGACAGCCTAAGGCAAGAGACCCAAAAAACGATTCTGGCGGGTATTCCGTCGACCAGAACAGCTAAACACTTGGTCATGTCACTACTCCAGGACAGTTTAATCCAATACATCGGACTCAACGTGCTCCAACTGCCTCTTGATGACCTCGACGAACTGGTTCTGGAGGAATTGAATTCAAATGAGTCCGACCTGCCATTATTTCGATATCAGGCCGATACTCAGGCGATGCAGGTCAACCTGACTGGCCCACCACTGATTCATTTTGTCGAGCTCGAAGCGGCCGCTTTATTCGATGGGGTACCCGGTCAGCACTTCTTTCACCATCTCGTCAAAACCAACCCCGTTTATCGTCTTACCGACTGCAGTGCATTTGCTCCGGCCTACGCCCAATACTTGCTTGGACTGAGTGGGTCAGCGTCTGATGACCAGCAAAATCATGCTCTGGTCAGCCAGCAAGAGTTCCTCATATCCCGGCTCGCACTGGCGCTGGCAGATCTGGATTTAGTTGTTTTCGGGGTCGAACAAACAAAGGTAACGGATGCTTTATCGGAGCGTCTGCTGACCCCAAGCGCCCGCGCACAATTTGAAATAAGACATCTGGCTCGACAACCAGGACAGGCTTTCATTTCAGCCGCTATCGTACGGGAATTGATACAACTGCAGCAGATGGCCGAGCGGCAAATCGGCTCAAACTTTCAACTGACAGATTATCTCGACCGATTGAACCAGGTAATCAGCCTACCGCTACCGCTGATTCGTGAGAAGATGACCCTCTGGATTAATGATCATGACCCTGTGGTCGGTTGAGAACTTGCCTCAACCGATGGGTTAATTCGTCCTGGCTGATCAATTGTTTTTTATTTAATAGCTGCAGTAAAGCCTCCAGGAACTGATCAAAATAACACCAGGGCTGAGGATCCAGCGCCTGCTGCCATCGATCAATAGCCGCTATCAATTCGAAGCGGAATTCATCCCAGGAAAAGCACCCTTGCTCACACAGTGTTCTAGCAAGCCCAAACACCCTCATCTGCCACGGATCATCAAAAACCAATTCGCCATTAGCCTGCGGTGGGGCCAGTTCATGGTCCAAAGGATACGGATCGGTCACCGTTCTGCCACTCCGATCATACCATCCCGACTCACCAGCGCAGTCAATTCATGCTCACTATACGAATCCAGGTCTTCCGGTGGCTGAGGCAGTACCAGGTAGCGTATCTCAGCACTTGAATCCCAGACTCTGACCGATTTAGCCGCTGCCACTTCAAAGCCCATTTCACTCATTACCTTGCGAGGCTCCCTTACCACCCGGGATCGATACTCTGGATCCTTGTACCATTTTGGAGGCAAGCCCAGCAATGCCCATGGATAGCAGGAACACAGAGTACACACGACCACATTATGAATCCTTGCCGTATTTTCAACCACCACGAGTTTTTCAACCTGCCCGCCTTCAAACTGGTAAGAAGCAATTGCTGCGCTGGCATCGGATAACAGGTATTCGCGAAAATCGTTATCCAGCCAGGCCCTGACAACGACCTGAGCCCCATTTAAAGGTCCGACTCGTTCGCCATATCGCTGAATCACCTGGTCAACATCCTCAGCCTTTAAAAATCCCTTTTCTATCAATAGTGCTTCTAAAGCCTCTGCTCGAATACTTTGTGGTGAACGCTCACTCATTGCCGACTCCTAGTAGATAAGGCTCAAACAGGTCGAGGCTTATCAAGGTCTGTTCTTCGCTATCTGGAAACAATGTCTGACTATCAAAACACACGGTATACAAAGCCTGAGGACACTCACCAAGACCATGAGCATTGGTATCAGGAAACACCCAGTGACCGTGCTGGGCTGTGATAATGCCTTGCTTTCCCCAGACATAACGAGGGTTCCGAGTATGTCCCAGACCATTACCGGCAATCGCAATCACCGACTGCTGCAAACCGAACTTAGCGGGTTGCTCACTATCCCTTTTCGATGTTGAACCGGATACGGGCGCCATGGGGTCCGCCCTTGATTTTGGCCTCGCAGCGACCAATTCTATCGGGTTTCCATCCAGTTTGTGGCTCCGGCGATCAAGTTCAAACTGATCGATCACACCAGCCTCAACAAGCAAGGCTTCTATTCCACCGAGCCAACGACCATAATAGCCGTGATTCAAATAGGCCACTGGATCAATCCGTTCGATGGCATGCCTAAATCGATCCGTATTGTTCCATGCTGCAGTGACCCTCCCCAAGCTCGCCATGGCAAAGACACTGGCCTGCCATCGCTCTGAAAAGACCGCTTCGGCGGTTTCTCGACGCACAGGTCCATAACCTGCCTGCCCACCCAGGTCATGCACTCCGGATTCGGTCACTTTCATTGTGCCCGCCATTTTTTTCGACTGGCCCTACCGCCTCGATACTCTGTTGCACTCGCCTCGTTCAATAACAATTCAAAGAGCAATGCCCTGCTCGCGGGTCGATAACTGGATACGGATTCAGCTAGCACTCTCATTTTTTGATCGCCCACCGGTTGAACTCGACCGCTGACAAGAAATTCCCCACTACTTCCCGAACTATCGTTCATAGCGCAATGCAGACTATAAAATCCATTTAAATGCAGATCTCCGGCCTTGGGTGTACTGGGTTCAACAAATAAGAAGCAGTGCCCGCGTCCAATAATAGGCGTGACTGGATGTAGGCGAGGTCGTTGATCCTCTCTGACGGTGGCCAAATAGGAAACTTTCCCGTCCAACCTGCGTTCCCCAAAGGCTGCAAGCTCGGGCGCTTCCTTAACCAATTCAGCCCAACTGACAGCAGTTATATCACTTAATTCCTGGCTCATGACTGTTCCATCTATCGTACTCCTAGCTTGAAGCAACGACTCTGTGCTGTCGCTACAAAGCAAATTTTACCCGCTCTAAATAAGCACCGAAGCTCAAATTCTAAACCTATATCCCTGAGTAGCAAACTGCGCACCTATTATTTAGCCTGCAACCGCTGACATAAACCGCTATGGCATTGCCCAGGAAGTGCTCATCCTGGCTGTTGCCACGTCATTAACCTTTGGCTAGCGGATTATCGGACAAAACTTTTACCGGCTCAGCTGATGTTACGCCCAAAACATGGGCCAAAGGTTGCAGTTGTTGCTTATAATTCAACCAGCGATTTCTTGAATTCTGATACAGTGGCTGTCTGACTTGATGAAAACTGGCCGTCTTGATGGTTCGCTGAGTACGATGAAAGGCGATACACTCAGGCTCGTAGGGCAAATCACAGAATTGCAGTAGTTGCTTGATTTCCTGCTCAGGATTTCCCAATAGCCGCTCATAATTAATTTCATAAATTGAGCCAGGCAGTAAACGCAACCAATGCGACATCAAGCGTCGATAATGAGTGTAAAAATAGCCCAGGTGACTCAGATTAAAACTATATTCTTGGCCCTGAGTGAAGTTCTGGAAAAAGCAACTCAGGCAAGTGTCCATGGCATCACGAGTCGTATGCACAATTTTTGCATTGGGCAGTATCTGTTTAATGAACCCCAAATACTGGAAGTTGAGTGGCTGTTTATCAACAATTCGCACATATTGCCCATCATCACAATGCCTTGCCAGACGATCCAGATAAGTCTTTCCCATCAACCTAAAATTCGCTGGATTCATACCTGTCAGCCAGAGCGGAAACGACCGTTTCCCTGGATTCTGACTGCTCGCTGAGGCAATCACCGTGGCGAGGTCATGGACCTCTCCTGCCCCAAATACCGAACTGTGACTCGCCAGTATCTGCTCTACCAGGCTGGTACCTGATCTGGGCATACCCACAATAAAGATCGGTTGGTCTGAAAGATGACCAGCGCCGGTACTTTTTTCCATAACGTCATGACTGTAATGGAAGATAATATCCTTAAATAAAACCTCTTTTTGGCTAGGATCATAGGATTTCCCGGCTAGTTTATTCGCCTTGAGATAATGACTGAATGCCTGCTTGAAATCGGCCATATCATCACAGGCCTTACCCGCTGCAAAATGCAAATAGGATCGAGTCACTTCGCTTAAATCGTTATGATCCAATTGCGCTCTGAGCTTGCCCAAAACGGGATCTTCAGCGTGACAAGCGACGACCTCAAATAAACCCTGGTAGGCTTCACCATAATCAGGCTTAAGCTCAATAGCGCGTCGAAAGCATTTCTCAGCGTGAACGAAACGGCCAACTCTTCTGTAAATTCCAGCAATATTGTGATGGTAGGCCGCGATGTACGGCTTCAGACGAATGGCTTTTACAATCAATTCTATGGCTTCCTGCTCCCGATCCTGCGCTGATCTGACCAGACCCAGCAAATGATTGGCATCGGCTAAATCAGGATTCTCTTTTAGCAACTCCAGATAAGCCTGCTCAGCGGACCTCAGATCCCCTTGGATCTGTTGGTTCATCGCAGTTGTCAATTTTTCTGAAACAAGATCTTTCATGGACTGTCCAAGATCCCCGCCCTATAACCAGAATCCACTCCTGATTAGCCGGAGAATTCTATAACTAAATTCGGTCTACCTAAATTCCATTAGGGTCTCTGCCACCAGGAATAGGATACAACACCTCCATGAGCAGGCCAAAATCTGCGCGCGCTGTCACAACGACCACGGTTGAAAGCCAGGATGACTTCAATCTCGGCAAAATTGATCCTGTAAATTCTTTCGATAGCAAAACCTGGTTATACTTAACTCGAGCCGGGCTCATCGGTCAGCTCACACAGTCATTCATAAACCTGCTACCGGGAAACTCCATGGGAAACATATACCAGCTTTTTCAGAGCCGATTCGATGTCGATAGACCCTTCACCTATGATGCCCGTGAGAAACTCACGGCGAGCTATGGAGATTTGGAGGCCGCCAGTGCCCAGTATGCCAACCTGTTTTTATCGTTGGGGCTTATTCCGGGTGACCGAGTTGCTGTACAGATCGAAAAATCAACGGAAAATCTGTTTCTTTATTTTGGTTGCCTGAGGGCCGGCCTGGTATTTCTTCCTTTGAATACCGCTTATCAGAAAGACGAAATAGCTTACTTCCTCAATGACGCAGCGCCTAAGGTCTGTATTGTCGACCCAGAGAAGCTGCCAACCTACCAGGCGTTAACTGAGGCGGTTGTCTTCACCCTCGATCACCAGGGTGCCGGCACGGTCGCCGATAACCGAGTGGCCTTGTCCAAGAAACACGACATCGTCGATAATGCCCCCGAAGATACCGCGGTGATTGTCTATACATCGGGAACGACCGGGGCACCTAAAGGCGCTATGATTACCCACGGCAATCTAATTGACAATGGCTTGGTCCTGCAGGCCGAGTGGGATTTTCAGGCCAGTGACAAAATGCTGCACAGCCTACCCATTTTTCATGTGCATGGTTTATTCCTCGGTATTCATCTACCCGTACTGAGTGGCTGTCCTATCATCCTGCTGGAAAAATTTGATGCCACTCTGGTTTTGAAACTCCTACCTTCAGCCACTGTATTTATGGGCGTACCCACCTATTACACCCGCCTGTTGGAAGCCAACATCGAACAAGCACATTGTCAATCCATCCGGTTATTCACCTCTGGTTCAGCTCCGCTGCTGACCCAGACATTTAATTTATTCAGTGAGCGAACCCAGCATACCATCGTCGAACGTTACGGTATGACTGAAACTGGCATGAACACATCGAACCCGCTGCACGGCCCTGCCAAAGCGGGAACCGTCGGTCCCTCTCTTCCTGGCACTGAATGCAAAATCATCAATGACGATGGCAGCCAAGTGGAAATCAACGAAACCGGACAATTACTGGTCAGAGGTAAAAATGTATTTAAGGGCTACTGGCGAAAACCGGAAAAAACGCAGGAAGACTTTACTGATACCGGTTTCTTTAAAACCGGTGATCTTGCCAGTATGGACGCGGACGGCTATGTCACGATTGTCGGACGAAGCAAGGACCTAATCATTACCGGGGGGCTCAATGTTTACCCCAAGGAAATTGAGCTCAAAATTGATAATCTGCCAGGCGTCATAGAAAGCGCCGTGATTGGCACACCCGATAAAGATTTTGGCGAGACAGTTACCGCCATTATTATCCGGGAAGCTTCGGCCAGCCTATCGGAACAAGAGGTCATCAACCAATTGAAAGGCGCTATCGCTAATTTCAAAGTACCTAAAACGGTTCATTTTTTAGATCAGTTGCCCCGCAACACCATGGGAAAAGTGCAGAAAAACGTCCTCAGGGAGACTTTCATGGACCAATCAACATGAACTCTCACACCCACCAATGGGGCGACTATCCATGAAATTAGCCATCCTTGTCTCTGGTCGAGGTTCTCATCTGCGAAATATTTATCGAGCCTGTCAAAACGGTGACTTGGCCGCCAGTATCAGTGTTGTCATATCCAACAACAGTCGTTCCGCAGCACTTGAATTTGCCAGTGAACAAGGGATCCCGACCCGGCACCTATCCAGCAAAACACATCCTGACCCGGATCTTTTGGACCTGGCTGTCTATCAAACGCTGGAACAATTCGAAGCCACCCTGGTGGTGACTGCCGGTTACCTCAAGAAAGTCGGGATGAAAACACTGTCCCGGTTCCCGAACGCAGTGATTAATGTCCATCCTTCATTGTTGCCACGTCATGGAGGACCTGGGATGTTCGGTATGAAAGTGCATCAGGCCGTGTATGATGCTGGCGACGCGCAAACAGGTGCAACCGTCCACTATGTTACAGAAGAATACGACCAGGGCGAGATCATAAGCCAGAGTGAAATAGATGTTCTGAGTGACGATAGTCCTAACAGCCTGGCTGAGAGACTATTACCCATTGAACACGAACTGCTTCTCAACGTACTCAAGGTACTCACTA
>CAZGCW010000107.1:0-12899 GCA_964524295.1 uncultured Pseudomonadales bacterium | reverse complement strand
TTAATCGTTCTTATGTCATCTCCGTCTTGATCTTCAAAATCTGTCATTAGTACTTTTCGTTCCGCTTAAAACTGATTAATAACTATAGCCATTGCCACATCTTCTCACCCTAAAGGCCCCTTGGATGCCCTGCACAAAAAAACAGGCAACAACCAAAAGGAGACGCTAAGTAACGCTTATTAGTCCCTTATACTTCAACAACTGGCTGTCACTCCAGCCGGGTTATTGGCCGTTCAAACCACCCACTACTGGCGACGCTGGCCAGTCAATTTCTGGATCCCTTCAAACTCAATCCCACTGTCCGCCCAAGACCTTCTAAGCGCACGCCCAGCTTCGCTTTTACATTCAATTTTATAGGCTTTGCGGTGCTTCTCCTAAGCGCAGCTGCCGCTAATCCACACCGGCTTTGAGCACCGCCTAATCATACCATGGCTGAGTTTTAAAACCCACCTAAAGTGGTGTCCAGTGAATTACCTAATAGGCACTTAAGTAATTGTTATTTATGTATATTTTATATTATGCCTTGCGCCTATTAAGGCCTATAATCAAATCGAAGGAAAGCCATCCCGAACGGTTATAATGAAGCAACAGAAATCGATCCACGGGTTCATTCCCTGCAGCCGGTAAAAAGAGAAATTATGACTGATATAACCTGCATCCTACCCCGCTGGATCGCACCTGTGATTCCACGCAAAACCGCTTATGAAAATCACGCTCTGGTGATAAAAGGCAAGAAAATACTGGCTTTACTTCCAGCTGAACAAGCAAAAAAACAGTATCCAGAAAGTAATCGGGTTCTACTCCCAGACCACCTCCTGATTCCGGGGCTGGTCAATACCCATGGGCACGCGGCCATGTCCCTGCTACGAGGTTATGCGGACGATTACACGCTGATGACCTGGTTAACTGATCATATCTGGCCTGCCGAAGCGAAGCTGGTCGATGATGATTTCGTCTATAGTGGCGCTAGACTATCTGCAGCAGAAATGCTCAGCGGTGGCACAACCTGCGCAGCCGATAGCTACTTCTTCCCAGAAAGCACGGCCAGCGCTTTTCTGGAGGCAGGCCTACGTAGCCAGATTACCGCACCGGTCATCGATTTCAGCAACAACTGGGCAGGCGATGAACAGAACCATATCGACAAGACACGCGAGTTTATAGACTGGTGTGATGATCAGGACCTTATCACCGCTGGCTTTGCGCCTCATGCCCCATACAGCGTCAGTGATGCTGGCTTTTCGAAAATTCTCGATTACGCGACCGCGATGAATGCACCCATTCATCTGCACCTACATGAATCAGCTGCGGAAATACAAGATCACATCAACAACCACGGCTGTCGTCCCCTAGCCAGAATCAGGGACCTAGGACTTCTCTCGCCGCGACTCCAGCTAGTCCACATGACTCAATCCCTGATGAGATAGACCTGATCGCATCTGTAGGCGTGCAAATTGCTCATTGCCCGCAGTCAAACATGAAGCTCGGCAGTGGTATCTGCCCGGTAACAACCCTGAAAGCCAAGGGTCTGAATCTATCCGTGGGGACCGACGGTGCCGCCAGTAATAATGACCTTGACCTGTTACAGGAATTGCGGTCGGCAGCACTACTCGCTAAAGTCTCTGAAAACGATCCCACTGCTGTGGATGCCTTTACTGCATTAGAGATGGGCACGATAAACGGGGCTCGCTTTCTCGGGCTGGCGCAAACCATAGGCAGTCTGGAAGCAGGAAAATCAGCGGACCTCACAGCGGTCAACTTTAACGACTTCTCCTCACAACCAGTGTATCATCCAATCTCCCAACTGATTTATACTGCCACGGCTCAAAACGTCACTCATACCTGGGTAAATGGCAAACTACTTTACCAAAACGGGCAATTCAATTACCTGGATCCCAAGCAAGTCAGAGCTGACATACAACAATGGCAGAATACGATTAAGGCACTGAAATGACCTCTGAAAACATAGACCAGGTCGAAATTGAAAAATTCGAAAAACTAGCCCGAACCTGGTGGGATCTCGAGAGTGAATTCAAACCTCTCCATGACATTAATCCGCTTCGTATGGATTACCTCCGTCAACGTACCGAGTTAGCCGGCAAAGCAGCACTGGATATTGGTTGTGGTGGCGGTATATTGACCGAAAGCCTGGCTCGAAGCGGCGCTATTACAACGGGTATCGATATGGGTGAGGCACCGCTGCAGGTTGCTCGGCTGCACCAACATGAGTCTGGACTGGAAATTGACTATCGACAGGTCACAGCTGAAACGCTGGCCCAGCAATCCCCGGGGAAATTCGACATTATCACCTGTCTTGAAATGCTCGAACATGTACCAGACCCAGCCTCGGTTATTTCGGCCTGTCGTCGACTACTAAAACCCAAGGGTCATCTCTTTCTATCCACCATCAACCGCAACCCCAAAGCCTACCTGTTTGCCATACTGGGCGGCGAATACCTGCTTAAGCTCTTACCCGCGGGCACGCACGATTATCAGAAATTCATAAAACCGTCCGAGCTCGCTAAGTCAATCCGGCAAGAAAATTTATCCCTGAAAGATGTAACCGGCATGACTTACAATCCTCTAACCCAGGTATATCGATTAAGCTCTGATACCGATGTTAACTATCTAATGCACGCAATTTATGAATGATTTACCTTATCAGCCCAGATCCGATTTACTGAAAGACAAAGTCATCCTGGTCACTGGTGCCGGTAGTGGCATCGGCAGAGTTGCAGCTAAAGCATTCGCAGGTCACGGCGCAACGGTTCTGTTACTGGGGAAAACCGTCTCTAAACTCGAGTCGCTTTACGATGAGATCCTTTCAATTTCTTTGAAAGAACCCGGAATCATTCCTATGGATCTCGCCACCACGACGGTCAGCGTTATCGAAGAATTGGTTGCGGTATTAGAGCAGCGATATGGCCAACTGGACGCTCTATTGCATAACGCTGCCATTCTTGGCGACCGGGTTCCCGTTGAGCATTACGATATTGAACAGTGGCAAACCGTGATGCAGGCCAACTACCATGCGCCGTTTCTTCTGACCCGACTGCTTATGCCATTACTACGGTCTGCGCCAAGCGCCTCCCTGCTATTTACCAGTTCCGGTGTAGGCGCAATACCTCGAGCCTACTGGGGAGCCTATGCTGCCTCCAAATACGCCCTGGAGGGTTTCGCCAAGTTACTGGCGGACGAAATTGATACCACCTCGAATATTCGAGTTAATATCATCAATCCCGGGGCAACGCGGACTTCCATGCGAGCCGCTGCTTACCCCGGCGAGGATCCCGTTACCGTGAAAGAGCCTGAGGAGCTCATGCCGTTATACTTGTACCTGATGGGTGATGACGCACAGGCCGAGCATGCATTCACCTTCAATAGCGATGGTTCCAAACAGCCTTTTAACTAGTCCTGATCACTTCGAATGCGGCTTCGGCGTTGACCCGCTCAGACCTGCCAGGTGATACAACTCCCGTTCATCCTTACCTGAAATCATAATATGTCGCCCTGCTTTTACGGCAGAGGGAATGAAAAAACTACCGAACCGGACCCGTTTTAAACGACTGACCGTTAAACCCTGAGACTCAAACAATCGCCTTACTTCACGATTCCGGCCTTCCATCACAGCGACGTAATACCACTGGTTAGCGCCGCCTTCATCCCTGCCTTTACGAATATCTGTAAATCGAGCTATTCCGTCCTCCAGCAGGACACCCTCTTGCATGGCCTGCAGTTGCTCACTGGTGACCTCTCCCAGCACCCTGGCCGCATATTCTCGATCGATCTTCGATGAGGGATGCATCAATCGATTTGCAAGGGCACCATCGGTCGTTACCAACAACAAACCACTGGTATTGAAATCCAACCTCCCAACTGATATCCAGCGTTGATTTCTTAGCTTCGGAAAACTCTGAAACACGGTCCTTCTACCTTCCGGGTCATCCCGTGTGCAGATCTCCCCGACCGGTTTGTTATACAAAAGGTGTAGATGCTTAACTGGTTTGATTCTCAGCGGTTTACCATCGAGCGAGAGTCGATCGGTATCAACAACACGGTCACCCAGCTTCGCCTGTTTGCCGTTAACCTTGACTCGGCCATCCGCAATCCATTTTTCCATGGTCCTTCGACCACCCAACCCCATGGCGGCAAGCACTTTCTGCAGTTTCTCGCTCATCTGTCAACCAATATCATGGAACACTTAACCCTCATCATCAGGTTCGCGAGATGATTCGTCTTCAGCAAATGCAGCATTAAGAATGTCTGTAGGGACCTCAGTGAAGGCAGCAGGATCCTGGGATGAATTTTCCGGTTCTTCCGTTGCTGAAGAAGGTGGCTGGTCAGGATCGTCAGCCTCTTTATCTACGTCTTCGGCATCAGCCAGGTCTTCAGCGTCGGGGTGAAACATGCGCTTAATATTCTGTTGAATTTCATCAACCTGTTTTGAAACCTGATCAAGATTTTCCTCATCCAGAAAATCTCCTGGATTGTCTTCTGTATCCAGTTCGAGCGTATTAATCTGGATCAGATCCTCGCCCAGATCAAGCTCTTCTATATTGGGTTCTAATTCCCGAATTTCAGCTAATGGTGGCAATTCATCAAGACTATTCAGATCGAAATAATCAAGGAATCCCCGGGTGGTCGCATACATGGCAGGCCGACCAGGAACATCTCGATGCCCAACCACTCGGATCCATTCTCGCTCTAATAAACTCCTCATAATATTAGTGGACACCGCTACACCACGCACTTCTTCTATGTCCCCTCGGGTCAAGGGTTGTTTATAGGCAATCAAAGATAGTGTCTCTAGCAGCGCACGGGTGTATCGCGGTGGCCGCTCTTCCCATAATCGGCTAATCCATTCGGCATAGCGGCTCTTAACCTGAAACCGATAACCACTGGCAACTTTCTTCAGTTCATAGCCTCTTACACTGCAATCCGCCTCTATTTCTACGAGAACCGCCCGGATATCACCCCGCGTAGGCTGCTCGCCTTCAAACAACGACTTAAGGTTTTCCAGCGATAGGGGGGTATCGGCGGCAAAGATAGCGCCTTCTACAATTTGTTTTAGTTCAGGATAGTCACTCATGGTATCTCGATTTCGTCCAACTGGGTTACCGCTGCAGCCACCCGAATATGAATCGGGGCGAAGGGCTCCGTCTGAACCAGTTCTATCAGCGACTCTTTGATCAGTTCCAGCGCGGCGATAAAAGTGACAATCAAGCCCGAACGGCCTTCTTCATAGTCAAACAGCGATATAAAGGACAAAAATTGATCACCTTCACTCTGAATCCGATGCAGAATCTGGGACATACGTTCGCGAGTTGATAAAGGCTCCAACCTGATGTGATGACTGGCGTAACTGTCTGCACGCTTGAGTACCGCAGACAGAACTACCAGCATTTCCTGAAGCTGGACTTCCGGCAGCGGTTTGCGTTTTTTCGATTCTGGCGTATCTGCACTGGCGACCCAAAAATCCCGGTTCACCCTGGGCAACTCATCAACTGCCATCGCCGCCCCCTTGAACCTTTCGTACTCCTGAAGTCTTCGGATTAATTCTGCCCTCGGATCACTTTCATCATCTTCTTCTTCACTCTGCCGAGGCAACAGCATCCGTGACTTAATCTCCGCTAACATGGCAGCCATTACCAGGTACTCTGCAGCAAGCTCGAACTGAAGCTCTTTCATAAGATCAATGTATTGCATGTATTGGGAAGTAATGTCAGCCACCTGAATATTCAAAATATCCAGGTTTTGTCGCTTGATGAGGTAAAGTAACAGGTCCAGCGGTCCCTCAAAAGCTTCCAGAAACACTTCCAGCGCATCCGGTGGAATATAAAGATCACCAGGCATTTTGGTAAAAGGCTTACCATCAACCAGGGCCAGAGAAAGTTCACTCTGGCGCTCTGGCAGCGTCTGCGACGAAACCGCTGCCTGTAATTCTGGCTGATCTGTTATTTCGCTCATTTAGCGGTAATCCAGGCCCATGGCATTACGAACCTCATCAAGGGTTGCCCTCGCTTGGGATCTTGCCTTCTCACAACCTTCTGCAACAATGCTTTTTACAAGCTCTGGGTTTTCCTCAAACTGCAGTGCTCGCTCACGCATAGGTTGCTGCTCGACCAGAACGCTGTCTATCAATGGCCCCTTACAATCCAGACAACCAATACCAGCAGTGGTACAACCTTGTTCAACCCACTGACGAGTATCATCACCGGAATAAATCTGATGGAGCGCATAGACCGGGCACTTGTTCGGATCGCCTGGATCGGTTCGCTTAACTCGCGCCGGATCGGTGGTCATCGTTCTGATTTTTTTAGTCACCCTGTCAGGGTCTTCCCTGAGTGAAATCGTATTGTTATAGGATTTAGACATTTTCTGGCCATCCAGGCCCGACATGACTGCATTGTCTGTTAGCAACGCCTTGGGTTCAGGTAATATTATTTTACCACTTCCTTCCGCATATCCGAGCAATCGGTCCCTGTCTCCCAGTGACAAGTTCTGCTGATCAGATACCATCGCATGAGCTTGATCAAGCGCGTCCTGACTTCCTTTTTCCATGTAATTTCGACGCAAATCTCGATACAGTTTTGATTTCTTCCTGCCCATTTTCTTGATCGCTTCTTCAGCTATTCGCTCAAACCCGGCATCGCGGCCATAAATATGATTAAAACGCCGCGCCAGCTCTCTCGCCATTTCCACATGGGGTACCTGGTCAGCACCCACGGGTACATGGCCAGCTCGGTAAACCAGAATATCTGAACTCTGTAACACCGGATAACCAAGGAAACCATACGTTGATAGATCCCGGTCCTTGGAACGGGTGACCTGGTCTTTGAAAGTGGGTACACGCTCAACCCAGCTCAGCGGTGTTATCATCGATAGCAATAGGTGTAACTCAGCATGTTCCGGTACTTTTGACTGGATAAACAGGGTCGCTGATCCAGGATTGATACCAGAAGCAAGCCAGTCAATCACCATCTGCCAGGCATTTTCCTCCAAAATACGCGTATCTTCATAATGGCTGGTAAGCGCATGCCAGTCAGCGACAAAAAACAGGCACTCATATTCGTGCTGCAGGCGAACCCAGTTCTTCAAGACACCATGATAATGGCCGAGATGCAATCGCCCAGTGGGGCGCATACCTGAGAGTACCTTCTTCTGGGAGTCAGATGGGCTCAATGGGCATTATCTCCTTTGTAGATACCGATGACACGACTAAACAGCGAATGTAAATCAACAAAATTAGCCCTGATTTCCTAATAAGGTGCAATTATAACCAGCCAATGCCCGCTTGTCTCAACAGACTAGCCAAAAGGCGCAATATCGCCACAACCCTGACGGAGTATCCTGGGCAGATCTTCAATCATGTCCACTACCGTGCTTGGCTCCATGCCACAAAAGCCGCCGTCAATCACTAAATCCACCTCGTGTTCAAGAATCTGGCGGATTTCACAGGGATCGGTGAGCGGATCCGTATCTCCCGGTAAAATCAGCGAAGCGCTCATTATCGGCTCTCCAACAGCCTGGATAAGATCTTGACATATCTGACTGTCGGGAACCCTGAGACCAATGGTCTTGCGCTTCGGTTGGATCACTCTTTTCGGCACCAGGCGGGTCGCTTCAAGTATAAAAGTATAGGCCCCAGGGGTATTGGCCTTGAGTAAACGATAAACCTGGTTGGTCACCCGAGCGTAACTCCCCAAGTCACTCAAATCTCGACACACTAAAGTGAAGTTGTGATCCGAGGAAATTTTTCTAATTTCACGGATCCGGTCTAGACCCCGCTTATTATCAAGCGAGCAACCCAGCGCATAGGCTGAATCAGTCGGATAGACAATCACGCCACCGGCACGAATGATATCAACAGCCTGCTGGATCAGTCTTTTCTGTGGGTTATCCGGGTGAATACTAAAATACTGGCTCATTGAATCACTACACCAAACAAATATCCCATTAAAACAGAATAGCGCCTCCTACAACAGGATTCCCATTCCTGTCGCTACCCCTCTGCCCCTAAGGCTAATTTGTTGTATTATGCACAGCACTTATTTACAAAAGATAATTATGAATCAATTTACCGAGCTTGCGCCTGTTATTCTATTTGTCGGTCTTTATTTCGTGACCAAGGACATCTATCTCAGCACTTCGGTACTGATGATCGCGATCGTGTGCCAGATGGTCATTGAGTATTTCCGGACGGGGCGAATCAAACCCATGTCCCATGTCGTACTTTGGAGTGTGTTACTGTTTGGCGGACTCACATTGGCCTTCCAAAACGAAACATTCATCCAGTGGAAACCAACCATCGTCAACTGGGCCTTTGCTTTGATCCTCTGGGGTAGCCAGCGCATCGGCAGAAAATTACTGATTAAAGCAGCCCTGGGCAAGCAACTGGCGCTGCCTGACCGAGTATGGGCTCGACTTGGTTATGGCTGGGCCCTGGGGTTTTTCGTTGCTGGCGCCCTTAACCTCATTGTTGCCTATAATTTCAGTCTCGATTTTTGGGTCACCTACAAGCTCGTCGGAGGCTTTGGTCTGACGCTCATTTATTTCGCTATTTCAGTGGTCTATCTAATAAAATCCGGGCACTTAAATGAAGCTACTACCTCACCCGCGGAGCACCAATAATGCTGTATGCCATCATATCAACTGATGTCATAGACTCACTTTCAGTTAGAATGCAAACTCGACCGGCGCACCTTGACAGAGTCCAGTTGCTGGCAGAACAAGGCAAACTCATCATAGCCGGGCCGCATCCTGCCATTGACTCTGACAACCCCGGAGAGGCGGGCTTTACGGGAAGTTTAATCGTCGCAGAATTCGATTCGCTGGAAGAGGCCATGGAATGGTCCAATAACGACCCCTATCTCCTTGCCGGAGTCTACGACAAAGTCACTGTAAAACCGTTTAAAAAGGTGTTGCCCTGAAAATAACCCGACTATTATCGCCATTGCTATTTCTGGTGCTCAGCCACTGGGTAACTGCCGATCCTTACTACATTCGCGACACCCTTTATGTACCCTTGAGAGCCGAGCCAGTGGAAGATGCAGACTTTATTGAAAAAGCACTACCGAGCGGCACTGCGGTTACCCTTGTCGACGCAACGCCGATTAATGGTTATGTTCTCACGCGCTTGAGCGATGGCTCCGAAGGTTACATCCTTCTCCAATACCTTGTGAATCAGCCTATTGCCAGAGAACGCCTTGAATCGCTCCAATCAGAATTGGAACAAACGAGACTTAGTCAGACCCAACAGCGTACTGAACTGAATAACGCACAACAACAGGCCAAGCGCTACCTTGAGGAACTTCAACTTACCCGGGATGAAAACAGCCTACTCAGTGCTGACCTAGAGAGAATGACCCAGCTATCCCAGCCTGCACTAGAAAGAGAAAACAAATATGCAGCCCTGCAGGTGGAATTTGAAACACTCACTAGGAAAAAGGCTCAATTACAGACAGACGCTGAGCAAAAAAACACCGAATTACAACAGCTGTGGTTCATGATTGGCGCAGGAACGATCCTGTTTGGCATCCTGCTGGGTTTCTGGATGGCCCGAAAACTATACCAAGGTAAAATCAGCGGGAGCTGGTCATGAGGACGCAACTCAGCGTCAACCTCAACAAGGTTGCGCTCATTAGAAACTCCAGGGATACCACCATCCCTGACCTCAAGGCGGCCGCTCGCACTTGCATCGAATATGGAGCCAGGGGCATCACCGTCCATCCACGACCAGACCAAAGACATATTCGTGTCACCGATGTCATCGAATTAAATCAATTACTCAAACAATCTTATCCCGAGATCGAGTTCAATATCGAAGGCAACCCATTTGCTACCAGCCAAGCCAATGGCTATCCTGGCTTTATTAGCCTGGTTGAAGAAGCCTTGCCACATCAATGCACGCTGGTTCCGGATGATCCCGTGCAATTGACCAGCGACCATGGCTGGGATCTCCTTGAAAGCAGCAAAACCCTCGAACCCATCGTCAAGCACCTGAGTTCTCTTAACATCAGGGTGAGCCTCTTCATGGACCCCATAGCAGATCAGATCAGAGCAGCGGCTGACTTGGGTGTGCACCGAATCGAATTCTATACAGGACCCTTCGCTGACACTTTTGGTACCCCACGACAAGAAGCAGTATTAGCAGAATTTGCTCGATGCGGAGAACTCGCCACTTCACTAGGACTGGAAATCAATGCTGGACATGATCTGAATCTCCACAACCTTGATCGTTTTTGTTCAGGGGTAAAAAATGTCCAAGAAGTGTCCATAGGACACGCTCTCATTACCGATGCGCTCTGGCTTGGGCTGCCTGAAACAGTCAGTCAATACCAACAGATTCTGGATTCAGTGAACAGCTAACTTGGCCCAGGCTGCTAGAACCAGTATGATCCCCTCCTTTGCCAAGATTTATTAATTATGAACCCAATGATAAAAAACATCACAATTGCAATCCTGTTAGGGATAATTACATACACTGCCATCGGATATATCCAGAAACAAGCACTACCCGTTCCCAGCACAATAGCTGACTGGGCACAGCTGGCGATTATCATCCTCGCACTGTTAACTTCTACGTTACTGTCCGCAAATGGCGGGCAGGACTATATAGACGATGATGATGACGAGGAGGAATCAGGTACCGTTAAATGGTTCAATACCAAGAAAGGATATGGTTTTATCACCCGCGACCAGGGTGAGGATATTTTTGTTCACTATCGAAATATTGCCGGTGAAGGCCATCGCGGATTACGCGAAGGTGAAAGGGTAAGCTTTATGGTAACCGAGGGTGATAAAGGCTTACAGGCAGATCAGGTGACGACAATCTAGAGCTGAGTCTCATGGCCGATATCGTTATCCTTGGGCGTGGGCAGGATTTATTACTGCTTTCTGCTGAAGATTCACCTGCTGAAATGGGGCCTTACCTGTCCGCAGGTCCAATCCATAAGGCCGCTCGCTACCAGCTCTATGCTTTGCTTTTGGGTTGCTTTTCTGAAGAAGCCGAAGCATTCGAATATCTGCATCATCAACTCGATACCGATGGTCCTTACATCCTCCTGATCGATCGCCTGATCACCGACAAGCTAGCCGCATTTGAAGAAAACGAAGTTGAGCAAATCACAGAATACTGGCTAGCCTGCGCTCCAATGGAAGCTTTGGATGTGGAATCGGATGAGGTGCTCTCATTTGTCTTTGAACTCGTGCATTTATGTAAACTAAGGGCACAGACCGAACAACTTGACTTGTTCGTTTATCATGAGGGCTAATTCTGACTGTGACCGACACTCAGATTTGCTAAGCTGGATGACCTTGAAGGAGCATGGCTATGGTGGTTTATTCAACGGATAAAGGTCGACTCTGTCCGGTCTGTGAAAAACCCATTGAGACTTGTGTCGGACACGCCTCTACCAAGGTAGGCGATGGCAGAGTACTCATTTCAAGGGAGTCGAAAGGCAGAGGCGGCAAATCAGTGACGCTAATCAAAGGTCTTCCCTTGAATGAAACTGAATTAAGGGCCCTTGCAAAAAAGCTCAAGAAGCAGTGCGGCGTTGGGGGCAGTACCGTTGCCGGAGACATTGTAATTCAGGGAGACCAGCGCCAGGCACTGATGGCCGAATTACTAAAACTAGGCTATGAGGCTAAATTCCATGGCGGCTGATTTTTCAACCCTCATCGATACAGACCAACTCCAAACTCTTGTCGATACAGATGCAGAGCTGGTATTGCTCGACTGCCGATTTGACCTGTTCGATATCAACCTTGGTCACCGCTTATATAACCAGGGGCACATCCCTGGCGCTCAATATGTTGATTTGAACAGGGATTTAAGTGCTGCCATCCAACCTGGGGTAACCGGTAGACACCCTTTACCTACACGGCAATCTTTTCAACTGACTGCTCGTGCCTGGGGAATCAGCGATCACACACCCGTGATCGCCTACGATGCTGACAACGGTGCCTATGCCGCTCGCCTCTGGTGGATGATGCGTTGGTTAGGTCATGCTAATGTCGCTGTATTAAACGGCGGCTTCGCACACTGGCATCATGAGCATCGCCCCATCTCCGAAGTAACGCATCCGTTGCCTGCTGGCTTACTCAGTCAGCGTAAACCCTTAACTAAACAAGTCGAAGCCGAAGCCATTCGCACGAAGAATCAACTGCTGATTGATGCCCGGGACCGAAAGCGCTATTCAGGGGAACATGAACCCGTTGATCCGGTAGCAGGCCACATTCCCGGGGCAATCTGCATGCCATTCACGGAAAACATGATCAATGGCAAATTCAAGTCCAGGGCCGATCTGTCGACCCAATACACCCAGGCAGGTCTTTCCTCTGCGGATACACCGGTCTGTTACTGTGGTTCCGGAGTAACGGCGACTCATCACATTCTCGCCCTCAAACATGCCGGGTATCCAGAACCAATTCTGTACCCAGGATCATGGAGCGAATGGATCGTTCAGCCTGAGCGCCCCATTGAAACAGGTGATTAATAGCCACTACTGCCTGCCTTATGCAGAACTCAACTGGCTGGGAAATCACCCTGTGTCAGTCCAGTATGATGATGGCTACTGGGCCATGGGGGACGTCCTAGCAGAGAAATCTCATGTATTTTCCAATCATCATGGACTACCGGAAAAAGCGCGTAAAGCCGACTTTTTTACGATCATTGAAACCGGGTTTGGCTTCGGCAATAACTTCCTCCTGACTTGTCAGCAATGGTTAGCTTCTGGGAGGACAGGCATGCTTCATTATATCGGCATAGAAAAATCCCCTCCGCAGCCGAACGACCTAAAAAAACACCTCCACCAGATTAACCTGCCTCTCAGTTCCTGGCTGGTAAAGAATTATCCCTAACCACTGAAAACACGATACACCCTCTGGCCTACATCTAATAA
>CAZGCW010000106.1:0-13106 GCA_964524295.1 uncultured Pseudomonadales bacterium | reverse complement strand
CTAACGGTGAGTTCCACTACTTTTTGTTCGTCTTTACCCGCGAACACCACTTCAACATCCAAGTCTCTATCCGCCATAGATTTCATCTGCTCGCTGCGAGAAGGCGACAACGAGTTTCTCTGCCGCCATAGAAAACACGCGCCCAAAAGTTCTTTCCACTAATTGATGATTAAACTCAAACTGCATCGACATAGAAACCCGGCATCCATCTGAGCCCAATTGCTTGAAGTTCCATTCACCCTGCAAGTGTGAAAACGGGCCTTCAAGGAGACTCATTGTGATCTTGTTATAGGGCGAAAGTTGATTTTGGGTCCTGAAGGTTTGCTTGACACCTGGCGCAGATAATTCGAGTTCACCAATCAGTTCGGTCTCATTGTGAACCACTATACTGCTGCCGGAACACCACGGAAGAAACTCACGATAATGCGGAACATCTGCCACAATCAAATAGATCTGCTCCGCGCTGTAAGGCAGAAGTGCGGTCTTTTCGACATGGCGCATAGATACCCAGACTTATAAAAAAGTCATCACAAAAACCACCATAACGCCAGTGGGAGCAATAAATCGGGTAATTAAACGCCACAGATTCAACCAGACCTCGTCGCCGGCTAATTCATCCTCAATAAACTGGTCCTTCAATACCCATCCAGTAAAGACAGCTATTAGCATACCGCCCAAGGGTAGCATCACGTTGTTAGACAGATAATCCATCGTGTCAAAAAAGGTCATGCCAGGCAATACGGTGATATCAGCACCAATGTTGAATGAGAAAGCGCTTCCCAGTCCCAAAATCCATGCAATCAGGCCAACCAGCAGGGCGCCTTTCGCTCTTGAACATTCAAGTTTCTCAACAACCCATGCGACCGCAGGCTCCATCAATGAGATAGAGGAGGTAATCGCGGCAAATGACACTAGCGTAAAAAATATAGCACCGAATATATACCCACCCGGCATCTGGCCAAATGCAATTGGCAGCGTTATAAACATCAGACCAGGTCCCTGGCCCGTTTCTAAACCATTGGCAAAAACCAGTGGGAAAATAACCAGCCCAGACAGCAAGGCGACGCCCGTATCGAGTAGGGCTATGGTGGTTGCCGTACCCATTATCGAGGCACCTTTTGGCATATAAGCACCATAAGCCATTATTGCGCCCATCCCCAGGCTCAAGGTGAAAAAAGCCTGCCCCATAGCCACTAGCAAACTGCCAGCATTGAAAGAATCAAAATCAGGCGAAAACAAGAATTTTATCCCTTCAACAAAATGACCTGTTGCGATCGCCGAATAAACCACTAATACCAGCAGCAGTATCAATAAGGCTGGCATAAGATAGCGCACCGTGGTTTCAAGACCCTTACCGACACCCCTGGCTGCAATATAGATAGTCAGCACCATAAACAGGCTATGCCAGCTGACCACGGACACTGCGTCAGCAGTAAAATCAGCAAACATGGTGCTGGCTTGCTCTGCATTGGCGCGAACAAAGTTCCCCGATGCCATCTCAACAACATAAGACATGGCCCAGCCCGCGATCACGGCATAAAAAGATAAAATCGTGAAACCCGCCAGCGCACCTAGCCAACCAATTATCTGCCAATTGGCACTGGCGCCAGATTGTTTAGCCAGCAACCGCATTGAATTGATGGGACTCTGCCGCCCCGCCCGGCCCAGCAGAATTTCAGCCACCAGAATAGGAACACCGATTAAAAAGATACAGACCAGGTAAGCAAGGACGAAAACGCCACCGCCATTTTCTCCTGCAAGATAAGGGAAACGCCATATATTACCGAGGCCGACTGCAGAGCCAGCGGCCGCCAAGATAAACATCAGCTTTGACGACCACATCCCATGAGCCGAAGTCACATTACTCATACTAACCTCCTTCCAACCTGCTTATATGATAATTGTCGATGATTCGGCAAATACTCACAACCTATATGACAAAGTAGTACAATAACACTTGTGCCCAAAACTGGTAGAACAAATCTGTGGCTACTCAACATAAATCAAGCCCCGGCACCATCGCTTTGAACCGAAAGGCGAAGTTTAACTATCACCTGCATGAAAAATTCGAAGCAGGTATAGCTTTACTCGGCTGGGAAGTTAAAGCGCTCCGAGCAGGTAAGTGCCAACTAACCGATACCTTTATCCTGCTACGTAATAGCGAGGCATTCCTGCTTGCCTGTAATATTTCGCCATTACAGTCGGCCTCCAGTCATGTTGTCGCCGAGCCTCAGCGCTCAAGAAAACTCTTGCTACATCGTAAACAGATCGCCAAGTTGATCGGTGCAACACAGCAAAAGGGGTATACCTGTATCCCAGTCGCCATCTACTGGAAAAACAACAAGGTGAAAGTTGAGATTGCCTTAGCTTCGGGGAAGAAAGAGCATGACAAACGCATTACCATCAAAGAGCGGGAGTGGAAGCGGGATCAGCAAAGAGCAGTAAAAATGCACAATCGCTAGATACCCTCGAAGAACTAACCAAATATACGATAACCGCGAGACTTCATGCAGTTGATCAGAACTTTACGCTTACGACGTTCGGCGTTCTCGAGACCTCTACCCGTACCCACGACAGCAGCTCCGCCGGCAATTTTTTTACTATCTCGCTGGTCACCAACCGCGGCTCCTAAGAGACCTCCAAAGACTGAACTCACCAGCCCTCGGGATACGGCTTGTTTTGTCGTATTCACTTGAGCTACATATTGTTCACACTCACCAAGATCGATTGCATACTGTTCCGGGTCAACGCCTCTCTGATCAACAATAGGATCGGATGCACATGCAGCCAACAGGGCGATTGAAAAACACGCGATTAATTTATTCATTTACAGTCTCCAGTGTTTCCGACACTTTAAGACATTTTATATGAACCGAAACTGAACTGCTTCAGCCACAAAAAAAACCTAGAACAAGCCACATTGACCCGCCGCCGCAATACTACCCTAAGGAAGAAGAAAGGCCAATTTAATGACAGGGCTTAGGTAAGGTGGCTTGCACCCTATCAGGCAAAAATACCAGCAGGAAAAACGGATTGGTAATTCAGGAATCCGGCAAAGAATCAATTAAAAAACCAAACTGACTTCCGGCGATAAAAGCCCCCTAGAAACTAAAACGGCGCCTAAAAAGGCGCCGTTATCAGTTAAGAAAGACGATTGTCTTTCTACTATCTATTGCCGCTTAAAGAATAAGTCAACTCAAGACCCATTACTCTAGGCACTGTGGTTCCAGCAGAGTGACGCATGAACTCGCCTTCTCCCTGTCTGAGCACCTGTAACACGCCGACATCATCAAAGACATTGTTAACAAAGCCGGATATTTTCCAGTTAGCGCCTGCAGATGTCCAGGTAGCGCGAAGGTCCAATCGATCATAGTCAGGCGCCTTCTCAGCTTCAGACTGGAAAGGAGAGTAATAGACTTCATCAATCCAGTTATAGACAGCGAACACGACTACGTTCGATCCATCACTGTTGGGCCACAAATAGCTCGCCCAAGCCGTATACTTAAGCTCTGGAACCTGAAGTAACTGATTACCATTGATGTTTTGAACCAAACTATTCACATCAGGGAAGAGTGATTCCGGAGCATCAATCCCTGCGGGGTCCTTAATAAACAGATCTTCGGTATATTCACTGGGCGTGTAACTGAAGTTACCGCCTACCGTCAATCTATCCGTAGCCAACCAAGTCAATTCCGCTTCAATACCACTGATTTCAGCACCCGGTGCTGGCAGTACTGACGTGGTTGTACCCGGTGCGCCACCTGGTACTAGAGGCGGGGTTACTTCGGTTGCCACGGTATGAATTGAATCATAGTCATAAAGATAGAACGAACCGTTCAACTGCACTTTGCCATCTGCAAGTTGCATTTTATAACCCAACTCATAGGCTACCAGTTCTTCTGGGTCATATGCCGGTGTCGCACTGAAGAAGACCAGGTTATTACCACCGGATCGGTATCCAGAGGTCGCTGACAGATACACCAGGATGTCATCGGTGACATTGTAGTCCAGATTAATCCGCCCTGTGGTCTTGGTATCTTTACGCGAGAATGGCCTGTACACACTTAATGCGACCGGGAAGCCACCATTAACCGCCCTTTCCGTACCTCTCCAACCACCTGATGCTGTCGCGTCCGGGACGACACCCCCATTGAGCAAATTAAAGGTGAACAGGTCAAGACCAAAGGCTGGCAAGAAACCTGCGGCAATTTCTGAATAGCGAAACAGGTTCTCCTCAGCATCGAACTTGTCGTAGGCATATCGAACACCGAAGGTTAAGGTAAAGTCTTCATTGATATCCCACACCCCTTGCGTATAAGCGGCAAATGCACGTCTTTTACTATTAGTGTGATACAGCAGATCACTACCCTTGGTATTGATGCCATGGAAGACATCCAGATCGGGGTTAGTACCATCATCGCCACCCCACACACTCAGGTGGAGATTGTTGTTCTCCGCTGGTGCCGGGTTATTGGTGGCATAGTTAACTTCACATTGAGGCATTCGTGTTGCCGGGTCCATACACAAATTTCGGGCAGAGTGAAGCGTCGCCTGCTGACCATTTGCAATCGATGCCGGAACCCCTGCTGGGTTATTCCCACCAATAATGCCCGGTAGCAGATTAACCACTAATTGCGTCATTGATAATCCTGGTGCAATCATCACCTGGTCGTTATAAGGATTGATGAACCGATCTTCGCCGAGGGATGAATAAAAGTCACCGCGCTGATCTATCTCTGCATCGTAGAAGAAAATACCCGTTGTGAAAGACAGATTATCGCTTAGGGTTGTAAACGCCTGAAGTTCGTGGGAGGAATATTCTGCCTCATGGTTAACATAGAACTGACGGTCCTGGTACATACTAGCAGTATTATCATCATCGGTAATTCTCTGATACGACAGTGAGTTCTTACCAAAGATATACTTCAGTTCGATATCTTCATTGACTTCCCAGGACAGCGTAAACTGGTGGCCCTCCTGGACGAATCGTTCCCAGTTAAGGCCACTGGTAGCAGCACAGACGTCATCACCTGAAATTTCACCATCGAATACGCAGGCATTGTAGGCTGCAGCACTTTCCGCGCTGGTTACGCCGAAACCATCAAGAGACGCCGCTGCATTACGAAAACCAGCGAAGCCCGCCACATCAACACCTAAACGATTGTGCTGGGCGTTGACAGAAGCGCCTGTTATTGGATCCGTATAAACGAGTATCGGCTGACTCGCATCATACCAGCTAGATTGTGCGTAGTTAGCCAGACTCGTATTCGTGGTATCAATCCGCCGGTAGCCGGGGACAATATCCGTTGTATTTCTAAATGGTTGACCCTCTTCATTTAAAATAACAAGACCCCCGCCGTTGGCGCCACCAAACGGCCGGTCAATCGTCATCTCATTGTATCGAAGATCACCGGTTATGGAGTCCGTTGGCGTCCACTGCAGTTGAATAGCGTAGTTTTCAGTGCCCAACCCATCGAGATCTTCAGTGGGTCCGATTTCATCAATAACACCATCTCTTTCTCGAAGACTGAAGTTGAAACGGCCGGAAAGAAAACCATCAACCAGAGAGCCGTTAATCATGCCGTACGCTTCCTGCGTACCATAATCGCCGACGATGCCTTGTACTGCAAAGTCATATTCATGTGAAGGCTGATTATACAGTATATTGATTGCCCCACCGACGGCATTTCGACCATACAGGGTCCCCTGTGGGCCACGAAGCACCTCGATTCTTTTGACATCCCAGAAAGTGGCTGCTGTCGCTGTCAACAAGTCTTCCGAGTAAACCCCATTCATGTAGGTAGCAACCCCCGGGTCACCACCTAGTGCGCGGAAGTTCCTGCCCACACCTCGAATGGTTGCATCATAAGGTTGGATCGTCGTTGCCGGGATGAAGTTCTGTAGGTCTTCCTGGTTTCTAATACCAAAATCGTCCAGCATCTCACCCGTAAATGCCGTAATCGAAATAGACGTATCCTGGATGGAGGCTTCCTGTCGCTCTGCAGTAACGATGACTTCTTCAATACGACGTCCACCCTCTGCGGCTAGCAGCGTTCCAGTCCAGGTTATGAGAAACCCGACGGACACCTTCCATAGTAGTTTCCCTAAATTATTATTCAGCATTGACTTCCCCTTTGGTTTATCTGAATGGCTCAAAAAAATGATTTCATAGACAGAAATTGCTTTTACATTTCTAAGCCGGTTCCTTTAAGGCTTCTTTATATAACCGATTTCATGCAATGTAAATAAAGAAACTGTGTTTTCGTTAGCGTTTTAGGCTGTAAAAAAGACCTGTTGTGCAAATTTAGACTCTTTCTATAATGATGGCAGGCGCCATACCGCCCCCTGTGCACATGGTGACCAGGCCCGTATTCAGATCCCTTCTTTCCAGTTCATCAAGGACGGTGCCGATCAGAATTGAACCCGTCGCAGCGATGGGATGGCCCAGGGCCATGGCGCCGCCATTGACATTCACTTTTTCAGGGTTCAGATCCAGATCACGTATAAATTTGGCAGCAACCACAGAAAACGCTTCGTTCACTTCAAAAAGATCAATATCATCCACGGTCATGCCCGCCCTATCCAGGACCTTTCGCGCCGCCGGCACAGGTTCATTTAACATCAGTGTCGGGTCTCCTCCGACCGTTGCCATGGCTTTGATTCTGGCTCTGGGCTTCCAGCCCACCCTGCCCATATAATCTTGACTGGACAAAATTAGTGCAGCAGCCCCATCGACAACCCCTGAACTATTACCGGCATGGTGAACATGGTTAATTTCCAAATCAGGGTATTTGCGCTTGACCAACTGATCAAACGTTTCTCCGCCGTTATCAATAGGTACATCCATAAATAAGTTAAACACCGTTTTTAACTCTGCCAGTGACTCCATGGTGGTGCCCGGCCGGGGGAATTCTTCCCGATCCAGAGCTAACGAACCATCGTCATGAAAGACCGGGATCAAACTCTTATCAAAATACCCGTTATCCATGGCATTTTTTGCTCGGTTCTGGCTTTCCACAGCTAGCGCATCCAGGTCCTGTCGGCTAAAGCCTTCAAGGGTCGCAATCATATCCGCACAAATCCCCTGGTGAGGCTGAGGATGAAGTTCCCGTAAATGCAGATTACCGCCATCAACCGTACGGTTATTAGTCGCATTCCCCAGTGTTGCGGTATAAGACATCATCTCAACGCCGCCGGCAACACACAGGTCATCCATACCGCTCATAATATTAGCCGCCGCCAGGTTGACCGAGGTGATCCCAGAACCACAAAATCGATCCAAAGTCACCGCACTGGCCTGTGTACTCCAACCGGCATCCAGTGCCGCCATTCGACCTACACAGGATCCCTGGTTTCCGACCTGAGAGCTACAGCCCACGACAACATCATCTATATCTGCTGTATTTAACTCATTTCGATCAGCGATGCCCTCAAAAACCTTAGCCAACAACCTGCCGCTATGAAAACCAGCTAATGCACCCCGGCCCGCTTTACCTATGCCTCTAGGTGTTCTTGCTGCGTCAATAATGTATGCATCTGCCATAATCGTTCTCTCTGAAGTTTTACCTGAACCAGCTATGGATGTTACCTGAAAGCAACCGCGGTGAAAATCCAAGTGATCATGCGTGCGGACTCCTAACCCGACGACGCCTCACCGCAACCTGGTGATCCCGTGAATTCACTACATCAAAGCGAACTTGATAAGGTCGTGGTTAAGGCAAACCCTGGGCAACGTTGTTCCGGACCTTAAAACCTGACTTATACCAGCTGAACATTCTTTTCTTACCAGCTGAACACTCTTTTATTAGAAGCACCCAAGCATTTCTTCAAGCATCTCTTAAGGAAAGTACCCAGGGCCTTGAACCGGTAAATTGTCTAGCCCGTCTTAGAAACACAATTGCAACTTGTTTCGTTTTCTTCCTAGAATGGATTTAAAACGTCCTCATACAGGATCAACTCCCCAGCTTTAGGATCGAACCCATGGAAAGCCTGGTTTTCACCATAATAGGAAACGACCGCCCCGGTCTTATTGAAGAGATAGCAACCATTGTCAATAGTCATTCGGCCAATTGGCTGGGTAGTAGTATGGCTCAATTAGGCGGTAAATTTGCCGGCATGATCGAGGTAGCCGGAGAAGCAGAACAGCTATCCCAGCTGAGAGACAGCCTAGAGGAACTTGACCGTATCGGACTAACCCTGGTCATCGAAAAGGCGGTTACGTTGACAGAACTTCATCCGGAAACCCAGATGATTTCTCTGTTTGGCCTCGACCGGCCAGGAATCATCCAGGAAATTTCCAGCGCTCTGGCTGCGAAAAAGTTCAATATTCTTGACCTGAAAACAGAAATTACCAAAGCAGCAATGACGGGTGATCCCATGTTTAATGGCCAGTTTCTAATAGAAGACACGAATCTCGATCAGAGTGAAGGACTGACCGAAACACTGGAAAAATTGTCAATTCAATTAGATATTGATATTGAGCTGGAAACCGAAACTGCCATCGGCCCAGGTTAACCCGTTACAATGGATCCATTTAAGCTTGACTCCAAGTCCATTTAGGCTTGACTCCAAGGCCATTTAGGCTTGACTCCAAGGCCAATTAAGCTTGGCTCCAGGCCAGGTAACCTTGACCACATGCTACGTATCCGCCAGGAAAGTATCCATCCATGGCCCAAGGACCGGTACGAGCACGCTCATTTCGCACAACGGCCGATGCTGCCTGAACAATCCAGCCAATGCTTAATTACTTTTTATATCAATCAACTCAAACTGTTAGTGTTTGATAACCCAATAAAATTTTCTATTATGGCTATAGGCTCAAGATTACTGATGTACTAAAGTAGCCTATCAAGCAGCGATTTTCGAAACAGACTGAAAATCAGGGGCTCAACTGACAGGGAGTAACCATAGGTAACTAGAAAACCAATGACCATCCAAAAAAAGAAGGCTTAGTCATCTATGGACGATAGCCTGATCAAAACCAAGTTGTTCCGCCCTAAGCTAAGCACCTTTGTAGTGGACCGTGTCCGATTGAATAGTATTCTTGATGAGAAATACAGGAAACGTCTAAATGTGGTAGTTGCACCCGCTGGGTATGGCAAATCGACCACACTTTCCCACTGGTACGAAATGCTCGAAAGTAACGACACACCCTGCTGCTGGGTAACGCTCGACAGTGAGGATAATGACCCGACTCGCTTCCTCCGCTACTTGATCACCTCCCTACAACAACTGCACCCCGATCTTGGCGCCCCTATACTGCAACAGCTGCGCTCCGGAGGCCAAGTTTCATACGAAACTATGCTCGCTACTCTGGTCAATCAGTTTGAACAATATCAAGGCCCTCTGTGTATCTTCCTAGACGATTACCACTGCATTACCGATGAGGCCATTGATAACATGGTCCTGTGGCTAATCCAATACGCACCAGATGACATCATGTTCTGCCTTGCTTCCCGCAACAGCCCGAAACTATCTTTGAATACATTGAAAGTCAGCGGGCAACTCCAGTTAATCAGCGCAGAAGAGCTGAATTTTTCCACTCAAGAAACAGCAACCCTTTTTAAGGGTCAACTTGATATCAAAATAAGCGACGAACTTATCGAATCCTTGACCCAGAAAACAGAAGGCTGGATCGCAGCGATTCAGCTCGCCTCGCTGGCCCTGAGAGGACAAAATGACGCGCAAGAAATCATCGAAGGGTTTTCCGGTGCCGATCGAGATATTACAGACTACCTCGGCGAGGTTGTTCTAGCGCGCCAACCTGCTGAAATCAAAGATTTTCTGTTACGCACCGCATCGTTACATCGCCTGAGCGCACCGCTATGCAACGCAGTTCTGGGTATTAACAATTCCCAGTCACTACTGGAGAAGCTGGAAGATGCAAACCTCTTCTTAATCCAACTGGATCGTCAGCGCCGTTGGTACCGTTTTCACCATCTATTCAGAGATTTCCTGCTTTCCACCTACTGCCAGGACAATGGTCAGGAATATCAGCGTAACCTGGTTCGGGCTGCGCATTGGTGCAGTGATAATCAACATAGTCGGGAAGCAGTCCGTTACGCTTTTGAGGCAAAAGATTATTCCCTAGCCGCGAAGGAAATAAGCTCTATCTGCGAGGCCTTGGTGCTTTACAAAGGTGAACTACACACGCTCATGGACTGGATGAAGATCCTGCCCGCAGCCCATGTTGATGCCTGGCCACGGATCCGTTACAGCCATGCCTGGTCTTTGCTTTTTACCCGTCACTTCGAAGAAGCGCAGAAAGAACTCGATCTGCTGGACGACTATTGTAATCAGCATGAAGCGCAGGCTGAGGATAATATAGATATCACTGTTTTGGAGATTCGCTGCGCTACGGAGACCTGTCGCTGCGCCATTAACTGTATTCTTGACGACACCGAGGCTAGCCATCGTACCAGCACCCGTTGGCTGCAAGAATTTACCGATGCCCCGCCGTTATTCACTGCCTCGGTCAATTGTGCTTATGCCTATTCCACCCTGACCAACTTTGAATTTGATATTGGGGAACTGGCAGCCGCAGACGCCATTAGGCAGAGCCGCATGGCCAATGCTTGGTATCCGCTTGCATGGGCCCGTGCGATCTGGGGAATGATTCGCACCAGCCGTGGCGACTTCAACGGTGCGATGAAACTCTACGATGAAGGCATCAAGGAAAACGATGAAAAATTAGGCCCCTACTCCTTTACAGGGTCGCTGCTCTCCATACTACGCTCAGAAGTCCTCTACGAACAAAATCGCCTTGAGGAAGCATCAGCCCAACTTGGCGATTCCATCGAATTTATGGAAAACGAAGGCGTAATGGAAACCACCTTCGCCGGCTGCATGACCTTGTCTCGATTATATGAGACCCGTGGCGACATCAAGGGCGCCATGGAAAGCCTGCGCTTGGGTGAGGAAGCCGGCCATCGCTTTAATATCCCCCGGCTGGTCAAAACCCTGGCGGTTTCCCAGATAGAACTCGCTCTCAGACATGATGAAATTGATGATGCCTACCGGCTTATCGAGGTACACCAACTCACGCCGGGTAGTCATTTTTTTAATTCTGACACCAGGGCGGTCAGCAGAGAATTGTTTCTGCAAGTAAATACCTCTCTTGCCTTCGCCGAGGGTCGATTCAAGGACGTCATAAACCAATGTACGCCAATCATAGCCAGTAACAGAAAATCTGGATGCACTCGACGAGAACTTGAGTACCTAATCAGAAAAAGCAGCGCCCAATGGCTATTGGGAGAACTGGAATCGGCCCTTCGCACTTTTATCCAGGCCCTTGAGATAGGCGCAAGCGGTGGTTTCTTTCGTACTTTCGTAGATGCTGGCCCAGCCAGTGAAGAGATGCTTATCCAGGTTTATGAGCGCTTGTCCACCACCTCCCAAGACCCCACCGGCGTTGGTTTTCCGGTGAAATTCGTACAACAACTCGTCCAAGCGAGTGAAAGACTCCCATCTCCAAGTATCGACAGTACTAATGTCGATGTGCAGCTTGAAAGCCCTCTGCAGAACCTGACAAAACGCGAAATGCAAATTCTCGACCTGCTCTCATCCGGTTGTTCAAACCGCGAATTAGGAGACCAGCTGTTTATCTCTGAACAAACCATTAAATGGCACCTGCACAAGATCTACGGAAAACTGGGTGCAAAAAACCGTACCGGTGCCATGGCCCAAGCGAAACGCTTTGCGCTAATCTAAAAGATTAATGCCAGATAAATTCTCAGGATAACCTCAACGAGTTTCGTTCAGATTGACGCTACCCTGATGCCCATCAGCTACCTGTCTAATTGATTCCTTCACTGTATTCCGAAGGTCATTATCCTCGCCTCTTTAACTAATGACTCATACTATGACTAGTACTATTTTTAGTTTTAGGACTCAGTTTAGTGACTAAACTGGTCACCTGAAAACCCTCGCTCTCTATCACTTCCCTGCCTTGAAAAACAAACAGTAGCATTACCGGCAAACCAGTCTGCTTAGAATGAAGTGCCCACTTAACTAGGTTGGCTCCCAGTATAAGACCCACGATGTGAGTCCTATACCGCTAACCCTTTTCCAATCTATTAACCGGACTTCAACACACCGAATTGCATCTCGGCTTCGACATGCCCGTACAACTATGCCAGAACGCCAGACAGCTTGGATGCTAGCGGTAGTCCCGTAACAGATCAATATCGAAAAGACCCGACATATCCTCATCAAGCACTTCCCAGCGAGACGACATTTCCATAATGTTGGATCGATTACTGATAATGTTCCACACGACATAATTGCGCCACATAGCCAGCCCCGTTTCTGGGTTCCAATCTCGTGCATCATCTAATACGCGCATCAAGTTACCGCGAGCGTCATACATTTCCTGATGTTGAACATAATAAAATTCCTTATCGATATAAAGGCGACGTTTGCCGTAAACATACTTGCCCGTCTTGTCCGTTACTTCGAGTATCCAAACTGGACGCAGTTCCATCTCAATGCTGGTGATTTGGCACCTGCTATCATCAATCGTGGCCGGATTATAGACCATGCCTGTCTCACCTTGAGCTAACACAAAACCCTCGCCTGCCAAGGAATAGTCGAACTTACGCGGATCGGTTTTGGTCCAGGTCTGTCGCCAGTCATCCCACAGCACCTCAAACCCAGCCCCCATTGGATCCTGTGCATCTGAACCCGCTAAGATACGAGTACGCCTCAGGCTCGGCAGGAACGCATGAAAATCATCTTCGAGGTCCGTCTCTGCAAAGCGCATACGCGTGACCGCTGTGCCGCGTACATCAAAGGGTTTCAAAAAATAGATAGCACCGCCCTCGATAATACCCTCGCGGTCTTCGATATGCCCCTTAGGCTCTATTGCCACCCTGCCATGCATTTTCTGCCACCACAAATGAGCCTCATAAGCCCGCTCCACCTTATTCGAAGCGTTACATACATCAACTTTGAGCGGAGAAAACATAAGGTTTTCGTTGGCAATTCCATGCGCCGCAAGCAGGGCATTAAGCTCAGCACCGTCATTGGGAGAAGTAAAAGGCAACGCTGCTTGACTGGTCAGCGCATAGTTACCTGCAGCGTCCAGAATTTCTCCTTTTTCATTGAAA